>CAXTFX010000062.1:0-14024 GCA_964243185.1 uncultured Chthoniobacterales bacterium | reverse complement strand
GCCGGTGCGCCTCGGCCAGCCGGCGCAGGCGGCGGCCGATCTCCGCCGCCGGCCGGGCCGGGCGCTCCCCCGCGCCCAGCAGCGTCACCCGTTGGAAACCCTCCCGCGCCGCGTGGACCGCCTCCCAGGCATACTCCGCGGTCTCCGCGGATTCCTCGACCGCGAGCAGGTCGAAGCGCGCCGCCGCCGCCGCCAACCGGGCCAGGTGGTAGGGGCCGAACCGGTGAAAGATAATCGCGAGCTTTTGTTGTGACATGCCGGGCCGCGGGGGCCAAGGTGCCGGGGCGCGCACGCCGGGGAGAGCCCATCCAGTCTTTCCGTCCGAGGCGCCGGTCCCCGGCGCGACGCTGGCGGTGCCCGCACTTCCCCCGACGGGTGGCTCCGGCCGCGTCTTTACCCCATGCTCCGACTCGCCCTCAACCTCCTCCTGCTCCTTGGCGTCAGCCTGGCGGACTACGCCACCGGGACGGAGGTGCAGTTCGGCAGCTTTTACCTGCTCGCCGTGGCCCTCGCCGCCTGGAACCTGCGGCCCCGGCTCGTCGGCGTCCATGCGGTCCTGACGGTGGCGGTCTGGATGGTGGTCGGCTCGCTCGCCGGTCTGCACTTTTCCCGGCCCTGGATATGGTATTGGAACACGGCGAACCGCCTCGGGACCATCGCCATCGTGGCCACGGCCGTTTCCATCATCAAGGCGACGCTCGACCGCCAGCGCGGACTCATCCGGGAGCTGGGGAGAACCTCCCTGGACGCCAGCCAGCTCCGGGAGCTGATCCCCGTCTGCCGGGTTTGCCACCTGCTCCAGGTCGGACCGGAATACGGGGAGAAGGTGCGGCACTTCCTGGAGGAAGACCCGGAGGCGGACTCCGTCGGCGGCATCTGCCCCGGGTGCCAGCGCGCGCGCCGGGAATGGATCGCGCGCATCCCGGTGGAGCGCTACTTTCAGGCCGGCACGCCCGGGGCGGGTTCCGCGGCCGGCACCCTCGCCGCCGCGGAGGGCGCCGGCGGCGGGGCCGGGTAAAGGTCCAGGGGGCCTTCCCGCCGGAAGCGCCGCACGGCGCGCTCGATCTGCGCGGCCTGGCTCGGGAGGTGAAAGGTGTGAGCCTTGAGCACCGCCTGCCGGGACATCTCGCTCAGGAGGTCCCGGTCGGCGTCCAGTCGCGCGATGGCCTCCGCGAGCGCACGCGTGTCGCCGACCGGCACCAGCAGGCCGTCAATCCCCTCCGTGACGACCTCCCCGCAACGGCGCGTGGTGATGACCGGCAACCCCTGGGCCATCGCCTCGACCTGGGTGATGGCGAAACCGTCGGAAACCGTCGGCAGCGCGAAGATGTCCGCCTCCCGGTAGTGCCGGCCCGTCGCGTCGCGCGTCACCCGGCCGAGGAAGGACACGTTCGGCGGCGCGGACGCCACGGCGGCGCGGGAGATTTCCACCGGGCCGGCGACGACGAACCGGATGTCCGTGCGCTGGAGCAGCCGGGCCGCCCCGAGCAGATACGGGATGCCCTTGCGCAGGTTCACCGTCCCGATCCAGAGCACGGTCAGCGGCCCGGTCTTCACGGGACGCGGCCCGGGTTTCTCGCCGGAGGGTTCGTAGGCCACGGGCACGACGAGCAGCTTCGGCGCGGGCACGCCCTGGGCGACCAGCGCGCGCTTGGACCACTCCGAGTTGACCACCACCAGCGTCGCCGCCGCCCACTCCGCGGCGAGCCGGTCGAAGTAGGCGTCCGGGATGCGCCCCGGCGATTCCTGCCAGCCGGGCCAGCGCAGCGCCTCCTGGAAGACGAGTTCCTCCTCCGTCCGGGCCGGGTCAATCTGGTCCACGATGGTGAGCACCCCGCGTTCGCGCAGCAGCCCCAAAGTTTCCAGGCAACCCGTGTTGAAGCCGAAGAACACGTCCCGCGCCGGGTCGAACGTCTGCGAGGCGAGGTCGCGCGCCACCCAACGGGAGAAACTCCCGCCGAAGCGCAAAAACTCCTCGTAAACCGCCGCCGTCGTCCGCCGCTCCTCCCCCTGTCGTCGCGCGAGCCCGCGCCGCAGGCGGTCCCAGGCCGTGCGCCAGGTGAAGGCCGACACCCGGTCCGAGGGCAGGTCCGCGGAGAAGCGCCCCGCGAACGCCCGCGCCCGCGCCGGCCCCCGGGCCAGCACCGCGCTCCCCCAGCGGCACCACGTGTCGGTGTAAAACGCCCGCAGGTTCCCCTGGTAGTGAAACCCCCGCGGCACCCCGTAGTGCTGCCGGGCCCCGATCTGGGAGACGATCCAACGGGAGGGGGCCGACATCGGCGGAAGACGCGGCGGGCGCGCGCAAAGTGACGGCGGCGTCCCGGGGTTTCGATCCCGCCCCGTCAGGGCCGCAGAACGGCGGCAGCCGGACGCGCCTGTAGCGGGGACGTTACCGACCGGGGGGTCTTGGGCTGAAAAAACTTCTCCGCCGCGATCACCAGCAGATAAGCGAAGGCGATGGGCCAGAGGATAATCATCGTGATATTGCGGCCCAGGTTGAACGTGATCCCGATGCCGAGCAGAAACAGGCACAACCGCAGCACGGACGCCCGCTGCGTCCACCATCGCGCCAGCAACCCGCACCAGAGCGCCATCAGCACGGCCGGCGCGATGGGGCCGAAGAGCGGCCCGAACTCCAGCACCCCCTGCCCGATCAACCCGGTGGAAATCGTGGCGACCACGCCGGTGTCGCTGTTGCCCGTGGTGTCCTCGAACCCGCGCCACTTGGCATATTCGATGGCGAACATCGGCTTGCCCTTCCAGATCGCCCGGGGAATGACGCTGACCAGTTGCGAGAAATACTCGCGCCCCATCGTGGGGTCGAGCCGGTCCACGTAGGCGTAGATGTTAATAAACGCCAACTCCTGGATCATGTTCAGCCCTTGGTGCTCAACGTCGTTCGCTTCCGCGACTTCCTCCTGGGTTTCCGTGCCGGCCAACAAATCGCGGAAGCCGGTGCTCCGATGGCTAATGACTACTTTGAACGCTACTTCCAGGCACAGAAAGGCTACCAGCAGCACGACTAGGCGCACCACCCGCGGCTGCAAACCAAACAGCGCGTAGGTGAACACGCAGGGCAGGCACACCGCCAGGAAAATGTTGCGAGTGCCGCCCATCAGGAAGAACGGCCACGTCAGCGCCATCATCCCCACCGCGGCAAGCTTCAGGTGAGGGGCTTTTTGCAGCACCGCGAGGATGCCGAAGAAGGAGCAGGCGACCATGTAAAGGTAACCCCCCGTCGAGATGAGAAATCCCGTGGCCCCGGCATCCCCCGCCGACGCCCGCGCCCACATCTGGTTGCCGCCCCGTGCGTCTAACGGGAACAGCGCGCCGAGGACATCCCATTCCATCTGGCTGATGGCGATCACGAACAGCCCCGCCCAGAGCACGGCCGCGCACAGGAACAACCCCTCCGACTGGATGGGGGCGCGCGGGGGGGGCACATCTTGACGGGTAGCCAACCGCCGCACCCCCCACGGCAGCAGCGCCCGGAAGAGGGCTAGAAAGGAGATCACCTGAAGGTAGCTGCGGCTCAGGATGAACTCCGGCAACTCTCGGTATTTCTCTCCGTAGAGAACCAAGTCCGTGAAATACCACGCTCCGACCGTCAGGTAAGTTAACAATGCCGGCAGCGCCCAAGAGGCGCGGCGATGGCGCCAAAGTTCCGCGGCGAGGCCCAGCAGAGCAATCGCCGCGAGGTAGAAACTTAGAGGGTAAGACATGAAGAGAACAGGCTGGGGAGCCTCTGCCGGGGTTCAGCCGGAAACAATTTTTCGGCGAGAACGAACTTCGATCTCCCCCAAGGGTAATGCTCCCCCCTTCTTCAAACAGCGGTGGAGCCGGTAAATCTCTCGACCGACCGGCCGCCGCTCGCGCGGCCAGCGGCGCACCCCCTCCCATATTCCGGCCATCAAGCCTGCGATCATGCGCGCCGGGTGCTCCGCGCGCGCCGCGGCCATCAGACCATTAAGGAGCGTGCCGGCGAGGTGCACGGATAGTTCCCTTGCCGGGACGTTATGCAGGGCGAAGAGCACGTCGTTTCGCCGGCCGTAGTAGTTGGCCCGTGCCGTGACTCGATGCGGAGATTCATGGTGAGCGATGGGGTCTGCCCGTCCTACCCGTGTGACACGCCCGGCCGCCAGCATTCGCAACGTTAGGTCGCCCTCCTCGCCCATGTAGAAGAGGTGCTCGCGGAAACCGCCTACGGCCAGGAAGTCAGCCCGCCGCACCGCGTGGGCGGCGCCAACAAAGGTGTCCGCCACCCAGACCTTGCCGTCATCAGGAGCACGCTGACGAATGACCCCATCCACGCGGACGTTCACGTAGGGGACACCCACTGCCCCAACGCAGGGGAAATCAAATTCCGCTACGGTCTGCTCCACCGTGCGTGGGGACACGAGCACGGCGTCATCATCCAACGGGAAGACAAACGGGGCGCCGGCCAGCTCGATACCACGGTTGCGCTGGAAGGCCGGACCCCGACCGGCGGCCAACTGATGATAACGGACGGTTGGGAACCGCTCTTGAACCGCCTCCGCGCTACCGTCGGTCGAGCCGTCGTCCATGACCAGCACCTCCACCGGCACGGTCTGGGCATACGCCGCCGCGATAGCGGTCAGCAGGACCTCGCGGCGGTTGCGGGTGGGAAACACCACCGTGGCGACGGGGGGTGGGTTCATCGGGAAAACCCGGTGGCCCATTCCGCGCTGAGGTGATCATTTACCCCGTCCGGGATCACGTCGGGCCGGAAGGCGGCACTGAAGCCCGGCCGCCGCGCGTCGAGCACCGGCAGGAGGAGAGCGTGGGCGAAACGCTGCGCCAGTCGCCTCGGCCACGGAGACAAGTGTTGGTGAAAACGAACTTCAGGGAGCGGCGCGCCGGGTTCCCAGAAGAGCAGCGGGCCGGTATCAATGCCGTTTTCCCCCACCAAGCCCTCACGCGCGTCTCCCTTTGCCCCGAGGGCGACGCCCGTGCCCGCGTCCACCAGTTCGCCGCGCCAGTCTGGAGTTTTCCAATGCCCACCGGCCGCCGCGTTGCGCCGCATCATCGCCGCGCGCAAGGCGAAGCGGCGGGCCATCTGGGGCAGGTCGCGGTGCGGGTAATGCAGGACGGGCAGGCGCTCCCGGGCGAGCAGGCCAGCGTTGTAGGGCCAATGCGTCGTGTGTGGCCAGCGCATCGTTGGCCGGTAACGGAACATCCGCGGCTCGGAGTAGCGGGACACCTTGTAGAAGAGTCGCCGTTCGCTGATGGGCCGGAGGCGATCTTCAGTGACGGACACCGCGCCCGAGTCGTAAGCGTCGGCCTCCGCCGTGGTCAGGCGGAAGAAATACCACTGGAGGTGAACCATACCCTCCGCGGGTCGGAGCCGCTCGCGCACGAAGCGGGGCGGCGGCACGGGATAGAACTCGTCCGCGTCAATCTTCAGCACCCAATCGCCCGGTGTGAAGCCCCCGCGCAGCCGGTCGAAGAGCACGCAACGCAGGCCGTCGTGATACACCGTCGGCTCGCGTTTGAAGGGGATAACGCGGGCATCGCGCGCGGCGAAGCCCCGAACGATATCCCACGTCCCGTCCGTGCTGCCGAGGTCATAAACGTGGAGAGCGTCAATCCACGTCAGGAGGTGCGCGAGGGTTTCGGCGAGGACGTCCGCTTCGTCGCGCAAGAGCATTAAGCCGTGAAAGCGCATAGAGATTACAGGTTGAGCACGGCGGCCCGCCGGAACATCGCCGCGTAGGCCGGTGCCAGCGCTTCCCAACCGAAGCGCGCCCGCACGCTCTCCCGCCGCCGGGCGCGGGCGGTGGGCGTGAGGTCAGGCGCCGGAAGCAGGGCGGTCAGCGCGTCCGTCAACGCGCCGGGACGCGCGAGGTCGGCAAAGGTCCCCTCCGCCCCAAGGACGTAGCGCATGGTCGGCGCGTCGTGAACGATGCACGGCAAGCCCGCGACCAGCGCTTCCAGATAGACTCGACCGAAGCCTTCGTGCAGGGAGGCCAGGGTGAAAACGTCCGCCGCCCGGTAGTAGTCGGCGACCTGTTCGGGCGAAACGGAGCGGGCGGTGAATCCGTCTGGGCCAAGTTGCCCGCGCGCTTGGGAGAGGATCCCGTCGCTCGCCGCGTCCATCGCTCCGAGCAGGACGAGGTGCGGCCGGCGCCGGGTGGGCAGGGCGGCGACCTCGCTCACCGTGTAGTCCATGCGCTTGTGCCCGCGGTTGATCCAGCCCACGGAGAGCAGGAGCGGGCGGCTGTCCGACGGCAAGTCGAGGTGGACGCGCAGGGCGCGACGGGCCGCGATGTCTGGCGCTTCCGGGTCTCCGGCCGGCACGCGCATTCCATAAGGCGCAAGGGTGTGCTTGCCCGGTGATTCACCTGCGGCGAGAGCGTGTTCCATGCCTACGGGCGTGACCTGCTGGACATGCTCGGCGAGGGGGAAAGGCGGGTTGACCGGGCCGCCATTAGAGAACAGGATCGGTGGCAGTGTCGCCCCGAGCAGTCGGGCGCCGCGGCGTAAGGCCAAAAGGAGGTTGCCGTCACTGGTGAAAAGCACATCTGGCCGTGGGTCTGCCGCGCGCAACCGCCGGAACAGCGGCAGGACGGAAGAAAGCTGTTCAGCTACATAGGGCGTGCGCCGGATGGCCCGGCCGAGGAGCGCGGCGGCGCGGCCAGTGCGCGGCAGACACCAAAGGCGGTGCTCGTCTGGCGGCGCTTCAGGTCCAGCGCCCTTGAGGAGTTGGAGACGGATATCACCGGGAGCAAGGTGCGGACGCAATCCGTCGAAACAGTCGCGGAAAAAGGTTTCGATGCCGCGGTTGAAGACGCCCACGCCGGTGCAGACCAGCCAGACGTTGAGCGGGGATGGGTTCAACGGGAGCGTAGATACTCTCTGGCAAGCTCCAACGGCATGGGTCGCAACCGCTCCGACCAGTAACCGATGCTGAAGAATGTCGGCGTGACCAGCAGGAGCAGAACGACGATCAGCAGCCAGCGATAAGCCCGTGCCCGCTCCGCTTGGACCATGCCCACCATGCCGAGCAGGGCGGCCGGGAAAACGAAGGCCACGCTCTTGCTGACGTCCGCCACCAGCATGGCCGACATCGTCCCAGCCACCAAGCAGACGCAGAAAAGGATTCGCACGCCCAGCCCGACGGACTCCCGGTTCCGGCGGGCGAGCAGGAACCACAACGGAAACACCCAGACCCAACGTAATGCCATGAAGACGTTGAGGGCGAACCAGCCCCAAGTGGAATCCCACGGACGCAACCGCGCGATGGCCTCCTGTCGCATCTGGTCGTAAAGAGGCGGCAGTTGCAGGCCCGGACCGATCCAGCCCACCGTCAAGGCCCGGCGGATAAGCCACGCCAACGTGAGACCCAGGGCAAAGCTGATTGCCAGCCGCCAACCGCTGGCCAACATGGTTCGCAAGCTAGTGAGGCCACCGTGCCAGAGCACCAGAAAGGGGATTGTCAGCACGAACCGCTCATCGTTCACGGTCCCCGCCAGGGTCAGAGCCACCACGGCCGCCGGGTTCGGGAAGAGAAGACACAGACCCGCGCAGAAGTGGGAAACTGACTCCGTGAACCCGAGATAGTTGTTGGACCATTGCGCCACGAAGGTAAACCCGACGGCCAGCGCGGCGAGCAGGCCGATCCGGCGGTCCGCGGTGCGCCGGGCGACGGCGGCGTAAACACAGGCCAGGGCGCCGACGACGGCGAGATACTGGATGAGCAGCACCCCAATCCCGCCAAGGTGGAAACCCCAAGCGATGGTCGGCACCGTCAGACGGTAAGCGACTATCGGTTCGTTGAGATGGCGCTCCAGCGGGTTGAGACTCTGGGCGCAAACGTCGTGGAACCGGTCCCGCTGACCGTGGAGCAGTCCCGGCGAGAAGAAGACCAACCAGGAGAGCACCCACGCCGACACTCCCACTAAGAGCGCGACGGATAGAACCTGCCGTCGGCTGGCAAACGCATCGAAGCGCGAGAGACTACGCTCTAACTTGGCAAGCACGATGTTCGTGGTGAGATCTAACAGTGGATGCAAGGGTAGCCGGGGTTCCAATTTGACGATCAATCATCGGTCTAGGCATTGTGCTTGAGAGGTGTTCTTACACAGAATGCGCGGCCTCCATCCACAACCAGGACATTTGCTCCGGCCGCCACTCACTCACTGACCACTCCCGATAGGAGCGCGGCAGCAGCCGGGTGTAGAGGTTGTGAAAGGGGAACTCAGATTCCTGGCGTTCCTCGGCTTGAATGACCGTAACCCGATGGGTCGCCTGGAACCGCTTCTCCAGTTCAGCGCCGACACCGCGCACGACGAACTCGTGCAGTTCCACCAGGATGTCCGCCCCGGACAAAGCCGGCACGGCGGTGGGGTTCAGCAGCGTTTGCTCGTAACCCTCCACGTCGCAGACGACAAGGGCGCGGTCAGCGCCCGCGAGGGCTTGGGTCAAGTCGGCCGGCTCGCAACGACCGCGCACCTCCACCCGGTCGGTCAGGTGGTTCAGCGCGAGGGTTTCCGCCAGGGCCGCCCGGCCCTCCGGTTGCATCTCGAAGGCGATCACCCGCGCCCCGGGCAGGCGTCGGGCCAACCCAGCCGCGTAATATCCTTCCGCCGCGCCCACGTCCACCACCCGGGAAGGGACCTTCGCGCAGGCAGCTTCGACGGCTCCGGCAAGTTCGCGTTCGTAGATGCCCAACAGCTTCGGGATGTAGGCGCTGAAGAAGGATGAGGCGGGGTAGCGCGTGCCGGCGAACGGCCCCGACATGATCTTCTGTCCGGTGCCAACTTGGGCGAGATACGTGAGGTGCCCGATCGGACGCCAACGTTCGGGGATGATTTTGCGAAGGAGGGCGGCGGCAGACATGACCGAGAAGAATGGTTAAGCCGGCACGGGGCGCCCTGGCAGGAGAGAGCGCACGCGCCCGGCGAGTTCTTCCCAGGCCACCGGCATGATCCAGCGGGCGAGCAACGCGCAGAACGCCACCCCGGCCAGCACCGTGACGGTGAGTTGGAGCAAGGGCCGTTGCCGGAACAGGGGCAACGCTCCCAGCGCTGCGGCCACCCCGACGCCAAGGACGGAAAGAACCAGCGGCCGCACGTGCAGCGCCCAGACCTCGCGCCACCTGCCACCGCCAGGCTGGACGGCGGCTAGAGTGGTCGGCGGGCCGTAGAGCAGGTTGTAAAGCGCCGCCGCGGCAGCGACCGCCGTGCCCCCGCCCCACCAGCCCCCAAGGCCGATCAACGCGAGGAACCCGACCGAGCGATACACGTTCAGGAGGAACAACGCCCGGTAGCGCCCTTGCGCCATCATTAGGTTAATCGCCAACGCGAACGGCACGCCGAACGCCGCCCCGACGCTCAGGAATTGCAGGGCCGGGACAGCGGCCAGCCATTTCTCCCCGTAGAGCAGGCGCAAGGCGGGTTCGGCCACCGCCGCCAGCCCAAAACAGATTGGCATACTGACCAGGCTGACCACGTCGCACACCCGCTTGAAGGCGGCGGTTTGCCGCGCGGGGTCGGCTTGCAAACGGCCCAAGGAGGGCAGGAGCACGGTCCAAAGGTTCGCCGTGACGATACCCGTGATCTGGGTGGAAAAGTTGTTGGCGAAGAAGAACAAGCCCACCGTCGCCACGTCCCGGAACAGGCCGAGAACCATGCTGGCGCCGTTGGCGTTGAACGCATACAGTGCCGCGGCGCCGAGCATCAGGCTGGAGGCACCGAAGAGTTCCCGCCAGAGTTTCGGCTCCGGGTCCCACCCCAAGCGCACGTCCGACACGCGCCATTGCCAGGCCACGGAGAGGGCTTGCACGATGGGATACGGGGCGACGATGGCGTAGGCACCCCAACCCTGGACGGCAAAGAGCAGGGTCAATCCGGTTAACCCCAGGCTCTCGCCGATGGCGATGGCGGAGAGCGCCGGGAAGCGCATCGCCAACTGGAGCCGTGCGCCGGGGACGGCTTGGAGCGCCTGAAACGGCGCCCCGAGCGCCAGCACGACGAGAACGCCCGCCAGTTCCGGCGCCCCGTAGATCCGGGCGGCCAACGGACCCGCCGCTGCCGTCAGCAACGCCACCGCCAAGCCTGTCATCCCCGAAAGCCAGCCGGCAGCGTTGGCGAGCCGGGGGAACTGTTCGCCGCGCTGGACGAGGATCTCCCGCAGGCCGTTCTTCTGGAGCAGCGTGGTGAATGCCGTGACCGTGTAGGCTAAACCCACAGCCCCCAAATCGTGCGGCAGCAGCACTTTCGCCACGAAAATCTGACCGAGCAGCGAGGTGATCTTCGTCCCAAAGCTCGCTCCGAGCGTCCATGCCACCCCCCGGAACGCCTGCGCGCCGAGATTGCCGGCAGGCTGGGCGGGCGGCGGTAACACCGGGGGAGAAGTGGATGTGGCGGGCGTCAACGACTGTCTGGGTGAGATTTAAGGAGGGTGGGTCGGAATTAAAACAGCAATGAGAAGGGGGTCGGGATACGTTTGGAGGACGCGGGTCCGCGGATTGATCCTAAGAGCAGTAGGTAAGCGACCTCGCAGGCAGTCGGGAAGACTGGCCGGGGCTTCTGACCGGGGCCGGCGGTCCGAAATTGCGGTCACGGATCGCGATCCGTGACCGACGGATCGGGCGGGGAAGGTCACGGATCGCGCCGGGAAGGGCTTCGGGCAGAGTCTTCAATGGTGCGGCAACCCTGCCATGCACAAGGCGCCGTTCCCGGCGCGGAAAGGAGGTGAACGAAAAATATGAATGCTCCAAAAGACATCGAAACCAAGATCGCGCAAACGTTGGAGGCCTGGGCGGAACTCGCCCCGGACAAGACGTTTGGCGGCATGACCCTGGCCCAGTTTACGGCCGCGGTGAAGCCGTCGGTGGATGCCCGCGCGGCCATCCTGCACCTGGAAAGCCAGATGACGGATGTCCATACGCGCCGCGAAACGAGCGACGTCCAGAGCCTGAAGTCCATTCTCCTGGTGGTGAACGCCATCAGGGGGGACCCGACGGAGGGGGAGGACTCCGCGCTCTACGAGGCGTGCGGCTACGTCCGCAAGAGTGCCCGCAAGAGCGGTCTCAGCCGCAAGGCCAAGACCGCCCCGCTGTCGCTGGCGAAGTCCGCGGCCTAGGCCGTGGGCAACTCCGGGGCCGGGCTGCGCGAACAGCCAGGCTCCGACTTCTTCAAACGGCCGCCGGGAGCCTCGCGGGTGCATCGGACCTGTCCGGCCGGGCGGTGGGCGCGGTGGGGAGCCACGGTGGTCGTCATTCCAGGGCCGTCGGGAAGCCGGGGCAGAGGGCGGAGCGGTCCACCGGGCCGGCGGGAGTGTAGAAGGTGAGATTACCTTCCACGTCGCAGAGCCAGAACTCCTCGGCGCCGGCGGCGAAGTAGAGGGCGCGTTTCGCTTCGATCTCGCGCCGGGTGTTGCTGTCGGAGAGAACCTCGACGGCGATCTGGGGTGAGACGGAGCAAGCGGTTTGTTTACGGATGGTCTTGAAGCGCCCCAGGGTGAACCAGCCCACATCGGCGACTTTGATGCCGTCGGGGGTGGCTACGGCGCATTCGACCAGGGCTTTGCCGTCTGGCAACCGCAGACTGAGAAGGCGTGCGATCTCGGTTTGCCAGTAGGAGTGCTCGGCTTTGGCGGGACTCATCAGGAGGCGGCGGTAGCGGTCGGTTTCAACCTTGTAAGGCAGGTCGTTGAACCGGGGGTCCGCGCAGAGCTGCTCCCAGAGGGCGAGGTGTTCGGCGGTGGTGCTCATGGGGTGGCGGAGGTTCCGGGGCGCGGCGGGCGGCGGGCGGGCGGGAGAGAGGAAAAGCGTCCCTTCACGCCTGCTCCGGGTCCACGCCCAGCGCCCGCAGGCGTTCGGCCAGACGGTCGGCGCGGCGTTGCGCGGCGTCGGCGCGGCGTCGCTCCCGCCCGACCTCCCGTTGCGCCTGCCCCGCCAGTTCGGCGCCCGTGGGGATCGGCTCGCCGGTGCTCACGTCGTGCCAGCGCAGCCAGGTGAGGTGGTGGCCCTGGTAACTCCCCTGCCAGAGCCGCAGACAAAAGGGGGGTGCCCGGCACGATGACCTCGGGGACCGGCTGGTAACGGCTGCCCGCCAGGCGGTAGGCGCGCAGGGGAGCGCCGCGCAGGAAGGCGTGGGGATCGTAAACGGCGTAGTGCCCCACGCCGCCCCGGGCGTAGCCGCGCCGCTTGGCGCCGACCTCGCCGCCCTTGCGGTTGGAGACGATCTCGATGGCCACGTCGGGTGGCTTGCCGAACTTCCAAACGAAGTAGGAACGGTGCTCCGTGTGGATCAACTCGTCCCGAATCTCGACGTCCAGGCTCAGGAACGCATCCGGCACCAGCGGGGTCGGCCCGTCGCCAAAGAAGACGCCCACGTCCGAGGCGGCGACGAAGGGCCGCCGCTCCGGCCCGCCCTGCCAGGCGGAGTGCAGCGGCTCCACGAGCAGCCGGCGCTGGAACTCGGAGAAGGGGTTGTCCACGGGGGTGTCATCTTCCGTGACCAGGGAGTTGATGTCCGGCCAGCCGTCGGCGTCCCGCGGATAGTCCGGCGGTGCCGTGGGCGAGACGGCGGGCGGGGTCAGGGGCGGGGCGGGCGGCATGGTAACGAGGGAACCACGCGGGTTGCGGGCTGTCAAAACGCCGGCTTTCCCCCGGGCGGGAACGGCGTTGATTGCGGGTCGGACGTTTGACGATGGACCTTTCCCGCTACGACAACTCGGACTTCGACCGCGGGGCGCCGCGCTGGCGGGAGGCGGCGTGGTATCTGGTGCGCTGGTGGTTCTTCCTGACGGCGTTCCCGTGGCCGTCGGGTCTGCGCGTGCGGCTGCTGCGGGGGTTCGGCGCGCGGATCGGGCGGGGAGTCGTGGTGCGGGGCGGGGTGAACGTGTCGTTCCCCTGGCGGCTGACGCTGGGCGACCACGTCTGGATCGGGGAGGACGCGGGGGTGCTCTCGCTGGCGGCCGTGACCGTGGAGAGCAACGTCTGCATCTCGCAACGGGCCTATCTGTGCACGGGGTCGCACGACTTCCGGCGCCCGGACTTCCCGCTGGTGACGCGGCCGATCACGGTGCGGACGGGGAGCTGGGTGGCGGCGGCGGCGTTCGTCGGGCCGGGGGTGGAGATCGGGGCGGGGGCGCTGGTGGGGGCGGGGAGCGTGGTGCTGGCGGACGTGCCGCCGGGGTGCCTCGTGCGCGGCAACCCGGCGCGGGTGGTCAAGACAGGGCTGGACGCGGCGGCGAGGGCCGCCCAAGGTGCAGGCCCTTGAGAATCCTTTGCCTGAACCAATACGGCCCGCCGGACCCGGCGCCCACGGCGCGGCTGTTGGGGGACGTGGCGGAGTTCCTGCGCGGGCGGGGGCACGGGGTCATCATCGTCTCCTCGCGGCAGGCGGGGGAGGATTACCGGGACCAGGGGGGACGGCCGGCGAAGAGCCGGGTGCGGCGAGAGCTGGGGGCGCTGGCCCGGCTGCTGTGGGCGGGTGGGCGGGCGCGGGTGGACGGGCAACGGCCGGAGGTCATCCTGGCGCTGTCCTCGCCGCCGTGCGTGCTGGTGCTGGCGGCCCTGCTCGCCCGGTGGCACGGGGCGCGGCTGGCGCACTGGGCGATGGACCTCTACCCGGACCTGGCCCTGGAACTCGGGGAGGTGCGCGTGGGTCGGGCCTACGCGGCGGTCGCGGGGTTGATGCGCTGGGCCTACGGGCAGTGCGCGGTGGTGGTCGCGCTGGACGAGGATATGCGCGGGCACCTGCAAAGCGTTTACGGGTTGGGCAACGTGCGCGTCCTGCCGCCGTGGGGTCCGGCGATGCCGGAAAATCCCAAATCCCAAATCCCAAATCCCAAAGGGGAGAAGGCGGGGGGAGGAACCGAGGGACCCTGGACGTGGCTCTACTCGGGGAACCTGGGGCGGGCGCACGAGTGGGAGACGCTGCTGGAGGGCCAGCGGTTGTTGGAAACGCGCGGGGTGCCGGTGGACCTCGTCTTCCAGGGGAGCGGCACGGTGCGCGCGGGGTTGAGGGCCCGGTAGCCCTCCGAGTGCTGCT
>CAXTFX010000061.1:0-14175 GCA_964243185.1 uncultured Chthoniobacterales bacterium | reverse complement strand
CCACGGCGACGGCGAAGAGCGCCCAGCCGATGCCGAACCGCTCGCGGATGAGGTCCAGCAGCCCGCGGCCCGTCGCCGCGCCCAGCCGCGCGCACGGCGGCGTCAATCGTCACCGCCCCGAGCAGCCGACCCTCGCGCCCGAGCACGGGCAGGGCCACGAGGTGGCTGTTGAGCACGCGGTAGGCGGCGTCCAGCGCCGGGTCCAGCGCGTGGAGGGTCACCAGATACGGGTTCATCACGCTCTCGACCCGGCTCGACCCGTCGGCCGTGACCAGCTTGCGCAGCGTGAGCACCCCGCGCAGCCGGCGGGAACCCCCGTCCTCGACGACATAGACGAAGAGGATGAAATCCGGCTCGCGCAGGCGCTCCCGCAGCGTTGCGCGCGCCTGCCCCACGGTGAACCCGGCCGGCACGGTGAGCACGTCGTTGGTCATGATGCCGCCCACGACGTCGTCCGGGTAGCGGCGCAACTCGGTGACGCGCGCCGCCTGGGGCGCCGGCAGGGCGTTGAGCAGGGCGCGGGCGTCCTCGGTGTGCAGCCGCCCGAGGAGGTCGGCGGCGAGGTCGGGCGCCATGAGGGCGGCCAGGGCGCGGCGCTGGTCGGCGGAGAGCTCCTCGAAGACCTGGAGCTGGCGCGGCGGGGACATGGCCTCCAGCGTGTCCGCGGCGAGCGGGTCGGGCAGGAGCATCAGCAGCTCGGCCGCGTGCAGGTAGGGCAAGGCATCCACCAGCCGGGCGATCTCGCCCGCCGGCAGCCGGGTGATGCGCCGGTGGTAGCCCGCGCCGGCGTGGACGGCGCCGGGGTCGCCCCGCAGGAACTCGACGTATTTCCAGTCGTAGAGCTTGCGCTTGACCACCCCCCGGCCGGCGCGCCCGCCGGTGATGCGACGCAGCATGGCCCGCACGCTGGTGTCGGCGGCGACCAGGCGCAGGCGCGGGCCGCCCGCCTCGAGCCGGAGGCCGAGGTCGTTGGCGCGGGTGGCGCGGCGGTTTTGCAGGTCCAGGATAGCGCGTCGAGGACGTCCCGCCGCCGCAGCACCTCCTCGGCGTCCGCCGGCGACGCGGGGAGCCCGCCGTCGGCGGGGACGGGCTGGCCCGCGGCCAGGTCGGCGACGTGAAAGCGGCGGGCGCGCCAGTCCGCCGAGGCGACGGCCTCCCAGGGCAGGGCCTTCATCGCGCCGCCGGCGCGCTCGTCCCGGTAGTGCAGGCGGGAAACGGCCGGGTGCTCGTCTTCGAGCAGGGCGACCCCGAAATCCACCACGCGCGCCTCGCGGCCGTGGGCGTCGCGCAAGGCGAAGCGTCGGAGCGTGGTGAAAAGGACCATGCGGCGGGTCGTGGAACCCTCGGTCATCGGCCGCCAGAGTCGCGCCACGCGGGTCGCCCGGGGGTTTGCCGCGGAGTCCGCCCCGCCCCCGCTGGTCCTGACGGCGTCCGCGGGCCGCGTCGGCGGCGGGCGGGGGACGGCCCGCCTCAACCTGCCGTCGGCCCGGACCGTTGCCGGAGGGCTACCCTCCTCCGGTTAGCTTCAGCTTGGCCCGGTCCGACCCGGCGACGGTGTAGGCGGCGTCGGGCAGCAGGATGAGCTTGACGGTGCGGCTCGTCCCCGCCGGCAGGCTGGCGCCGGGGACGACGGGCAGGAACACCGCTTCCTCGTCGGCCGGGATGACGACCTCACCGCCGAGGGCGAGGTAATCCTGGCCCGGCGCGGCGGTGCCGGCGGCGCGCAAGCGGACGGTCAGGTCCGCGGCGGGACCGGCGGCGCGGCGCAGGAAGAAACCACCCTCCCCGGCGGTGATGGACACGGCGGGCTGGTTGAGGGTCAGCGCGCTCCCCTGGACGGTGGGCGCGGGGGCGACGCCGAGCAGGGCGGAGACCGTGGGGGCGACGTCAATGTTGCGCGTGAAGGGCAGGGTGCCGCGGCCGACGTCCGGGCCGGCGGCGTAGAAGATCGCGGACAGGTTGACCAGGGCCGGGTCGTAGCCGTGCGCGCCGTAGAAGTTCGGCAGGGAGAACACCGGGTTCGCGCTGGCCGGGTCGCCGCGGCGGGGGACGACGGGGCTCTGGGTGCCGTCGAAGTTGAACCCCGGGGCCAGCAGGGCGTAAACGTCGCCCGAATCCTGGCCGACGACGCTGTTGCGCCCGCGGCCCAGGTTGGGGTCAGCCGGGTCGCCGGAGCTCGGGCGGGCGACGGCGGAGGTGAACACCGGGTAGGAGCGCGCGACGCTGCCGGGGCGGAGGTAGTTCGGGTTGGCGTCCTGGAGGCCGTTGAGCAGGTCCACCAGCCGGCGCTGGAGGTCGAGGTATTCGGTGGGCGAGACGTTGCCGCCGGGCGAGCGGCCCGCGAGGTTGATGTAAAGGTTGACCGCGGGGCCGCTGGTGACGGCGTTGACCTTCGTGGGGTCGAACCCGTTGGCCCGCAGCAGGGCGTTCATGTTCACGGCGGTGTGGAAGGTCTCGAAACCGTGGTCGGAGACGACGAGGACGTTGGACAGCGGCCGGCCGTTGGCGTCCTGCCCGGCGGCGGCGATGACGCGGGCGACGCCCTCGTTGGCGGCCCGGTAGGCGTTTTCCACGTAGCGGGCGTAGCGGGCGACCTTGGCCTGGTCCTGCCCCTCGTTGATGGAGTTGGGGTCGAGGGGGTTGGTCGGCTGGCGGGGATCGGTCAACAGGAACTGGTGCTCGGAGCCGTCCGGCTGCTCGAAATACACCATCACGAGGTCGGCGTTCGGGTTCTGCCCGATGGCGCGCTCGGCGACGCGGGCCTGGTAATCCGTCCAGGTGCGGACCTGCTCCTGGTAAACGAATTCCAGCTCGGAGTCGGGGAAGTTCGCCACGGTCGGCACGAGCCGCTCGGGGAAGCGGAAGTCGGGCTGCGCGGCCCAGAAGCCGACGTGGTTGTTGACGTCGTCCACGGTGGCGAGGACGGGGGCGTTGCGCGGGATGTCGTTGGCCGAGGAGCGGATGAAGCGCACCGTGGAAAGGTCCCCGGCGAGGGCCGTCAGGTAGAAGAACACGCCGGCCTTCCGGGGGCTGCCTTCGAGGTAGAAGGGCGCGGTGGCGGCGCCCGCGGCGGTGGCGAGGAACGCCGGGCCGGTGGAGGGCAGGGCGAAGGGGCCGGCGGGGATGCCCTGGGCGGCGGCGAAGATGACCAGGGTGTCGTAGTTCGCGCGCCCGTCGTCGGTGGTGTCCAGGGCGGCGACGTTGAGGGTGTAGGACACGCCGTTGACGCTGAACGTTTCCAGCGCGGTCGTCTTCTGCTGCACGGGCGAGAACGAGCGCCGGCCGGCGGCGGTCAGCGCGGTGACGGTCGCGGCCGGGGCGGGGGTGAAGTCGGTCGTCGTAAGGCTGAAGCCGCGACCGGAGACGCCGCCGAACTCGCCGAAGGGCAGCGTGTAATCCACCGTGCGCCGGGGGATGGCCGGCTCGACCACGGGGGAGTTGGTCACGCCGGGAACGGTGACGTTGAGGCCGTCCGCGCCGGGGAAGGTGGCGCAGACGACCGTTTTGCCTGCCGCGCGCAGGCGCACCCAGACGGGCTCGGCCGTGGGCGAGGCGCTGGGCGAGGCGGTGGCGCCGGTGAGCGCGTAGCCGCCGATGGGCGCGGAGAAGCCGCTGACCGTCGTGCCGAACGGGCTGGCGAGCAGGGAGAAGCTGTTGCCGACGATGTCGTTGGCCGCCGCGGTGGACCCCGTGGCCAGGGCGATGTGGCTGACGGCCGTCAGGGACGGGGAAACGGTCACGGTCTGCCGGGCGCGGACGCCCTCCCGCCGCAGCAGGCCCAGGCCGCGGTCGGCGGGCAGGACGCCGCGGGCGAGGTAGTCCTCGACGAGGCGCGGGGTCGCGCCGTCCAGGGAGATGACGATGACCTTCGGCGCGGCCCGGAGGGCGGGGACCGCGGGGGCGGCGAAGGCCAGGGAGGTCGCGGCGAGCAGGGCGGCGGGGGCGGGGGGGCGGAGGCTAATCATCGGGGAGGGTGGGGGGTGCCGGGAAGTTCTACCCGCCCGACCCGCGGGACGAAACCGGCGGCCTGTAAACAAATCGTGACGTAGCGAACACCCCCCGCCGCAAGGTGGGACCCCCCGACCTGGTCGCCCCGCCCCGTCGCCCGCGGGTCAACGGGCGCGGGCGCGCCGTGAGCAACGAAATTTTCACTTTTACCCGGTGGCTTCCCGCCGCCGGCCGGGGGCATCCTCGGGCCGCTCCTCCCCCCCACCATGAACCTTCCCCCGCGCTTCACCCTGCTCCTCGCCCTCGCCGCCGTCCTGCCCGCGACGCCCCGCCTCCGGGCCGCCGACCAGACCGTCCCCGGCGGCGGCAACGGCGAGGCCGTGGCCCTCGCGCGCCGCTCGCCCTTCGTCCTCTCCGCCTTCCGCTTCCTGAAGTCCGAGATCGAGACCATCGGCGACCGCGCCCTGCGCGAGGCCACCCTGGACGCCGTCGCCAACCCGGACACGGTCGTCGCCCACCGCGTCAACGTGGACGAAGCCCGCAAGACCGTTCTCCTCCAGCAGCTCCGCGACGCCGGCCTCGTGGACCCCGCCGACAACGCCACCTTCCCCGGCGGCCTCCGCGCCGGCGTCTTCCCGCCCGTCCTCAACGACGGCTCGGCCAACCCCCGGCAGCCCCAGCGCTTCGAGTCCGCCCCCGGCTCCGCCTTCGGCGGCCACCACTCCCAACCCGGCGGGCTGGCCCAGCACACCGCCTTCAACACCCTGGCCGACCTTTCCCTCGCGGACGCCTACCGCACCATCTACGGCCAGGAGAACGGCGACGGCCTGCCCGAGCTTGCCCGCCTCACCGCCCTCCTGCCCGTCATCCCCGGCCACGGCCCCGACACCAAGCGCCTGCGTATCCGCAACGACATCGTCATCGCCGCCCCCGTCTGGCACGACTGGTCCAAGTCCATCGTCTTCCAGTGGAACGCCCACGGCACCGAGTTCAGCGAGCTCAACTTTGGCGGCAACGGCACCACCGACAGCTACGGCCAGGCCGGCAACTCCAAGACCGGCGGCCACCACCTCCTTTCCCTCGCCGAGACGATGGCCCGCGGCCTCCCGCCCGACTTCATCATCGCCCAGGCCTGCGCGCACTCCAACCCAACTTTGGGCAACGAATACAAGGTCGTCAACTGGCTTCGCACCGCCGCCATCCTCGTCGGGCAGGACCCCGTCGCCCGCGGCTACCTCACCCCCGACGCCAGGGGCCAGCTCCGCCTGCCGCCCCTGCACCGCCTCGGCGACGGCGTGGACCTCAACGCCGAGGGCCAGACCAACCTCCTCGTCGAATACACCCTGAACAACCTCTCCGACGCCGACTTCACCTTCACCATCCCGGCCACCGCCGTCGCCCAGACCCTCCTGCGCCGCCTCGCCCCCACCTACGGCTACGACCCCGTCGCGGACCCGGCGGCCTATAACACCCGCTACCGCAACCCCGCCCTGAGCTACCTCAGCGCCGAGCGGTTGACCATCGTTTACGGCAACCGCGGGCTGGCCGGCGTCCAGGCCGAGCTCGACAAGCTCCGCCGCCTCGGGGTGCTCTGAGCGGGTGGGCCTGGCCGCCGCGGGCCGCGCGCGAGCCGCGCGGAGGAATGTGCGTCACCAGTTGGCTGGCGGCCTCCGGGGGCGCGTGCCGGGCGACGGGAAAATTGAGGTCCAACCCGGTGGGATGCCGCCACCGCACGGCAGGCAGACCAACAATGCGCTGGACGGATGGGGTCGGCGAGTTTCCGTTAATTGGTATGGAACGCGAGACCCACCCGCCGGAGCCGCTCAAGGGCACGACGAAGCCCGTGGGGGCACGGTGGAGCCGGCGCACGTTCTTACGGGCCGGCGGGGCCGGCGCGGTGATCGCCAGCCTGCCCCCCTGGGGTGCGCCCGCCTCCCGGGCGGCGGAGGACGCCGCCCCGGCTGCACCCGCCGTCCCCCAGCCGCCCCTGCCGGTGGTGGACGCGCGCTTTCCCGGCCGCGTCGCCGAGGGCGTCTGGGTGATCCCCGACAAGCGCACCCCGCTGGTGCCCAACATTGGCATCGTGGAGGGCAGCAAGGCGGTGCTCGTGGTGGACTGCGGCTTCACCCCCGGGAGCGGCCGCGACGTGCTCGCCGCCGCGCGGACCATCGCGGGTAAGCGCGAGATCATCCTGACCGTCACCCACGCCCACCCCGAGCACACCTTCGGCGCGCAGGCCTTCCGGGAGGGCCAGGCGCGCGTCTTTTACAACAAACTCCAGCGCGACTACCTGGCGCGCGACGGCGAGAAGCTGCTGGCCGGCTTCCGCCCGTTCCTCCCCCCCGGGCGGGTCTCCCTGCTCGACGGGGTCAAGGTCACGCTGGCCGACGAGGTTTACGAGGGCGAGCGCGCTTCCCTGGACCTGGGCGGGCGCAACGTCGAGTTCCGCACCTGGGGGGTCGCCCACAGCCCGGGCGACCAGGTCATCACCGTGCCCGACCAGGGGGTATTGTTTGCCGGCGACCTCATCGAGGAGCGCATGTTCCCCATCGTGCCCTTCTTTCCTCCGCTCATCGGGGCCGCCGACATCGCCCTGGGCACCTGGGAGGCGGCGCTCACCTGGATCAGCGCGCAGGCGCCCCGGCTCGTCGTGCCCGGCCACGGCAACCTGGGCGGCGCCGAGGTTGCCGACCAGGTGCGCGGTTACTTCGCGGAGCTCCGCCGGCTGGTCGCGGCCGCGGGTCCGGGTAAAACGGCCCCGGCGGAGGCGCGGCGCCCGCTCGAAGCCGAGGTGCGGGAGCGGCACCCGACCTGGGAGCGCGCCGAGTTCATCGCTCCCGCCCTGCGCTACCTCGCGGAGCAGTCCGGGGCTTGAGCCAGCGAACGAAGCCGGGGGAGGGAAACGCCGACGCGACCCATGAACGCACGCCCCGTTCGCCGTTTCCCCACCGGGGCTTCGCGCCACCGGGCGCTGGCACCTTCCCCGCGGGTCCTCGCCGCCAGTGGGTTGCTCCTGGCGACCGTGCCGGCCGAAGCCGCGTCGCTGACGAGCGCGCCCTTCGGCACGACGGCCGGGGGCCAGCCGGTCACCCGCTACACCATGACCACCCGGGGCGGCGTGAGCGTCACGTTCATGAGCTACGGCGGCGCCGTCACGGACGTCACGACGCCGGACCGGCAAGGCCGTCCCGCCCCCATCGTGCTCGGTTTCCCGACCCTGCGCGACTACGAAACGAAGAACGCGGAGGGGCAACTCTACTTCGGCGCCATCCTCGGACGCTACGCCAACTGGATTGACCGGGGCCGCTTCGAGCTGGACGGCCACGGATGCCAGATCACCCTCTCCAACCCGCCCCACACGATCCACGGCGGCAAGCGGGGGTTCGACAAACGGGTGTGGACCGTGCAACCCCAGGCCACCGCGGGCGAAAGCGTCGGCGCGCGGCTCTCCCTCACCAGCGCCGACGGCGAGGAAGGCTTTCCCGGCACGCTCCGGGTCAGCGTCACCTACACGCTTTCCGAGGCCGGCGCGTTCACCATCCGCTACGAGGCGACGACCGACGAAGCCACGGTGGTCAACTTGTCCAACCACCTGAACTTCAACCTCGCCGGTGCCGGCTCGCCCGGCGGCGTGCTCGGGCAGGTGCTCACCGTGGCCGCGGACAGTTACCTGCCGCTCGACCGGAGCCAGCTCCCCCTCGGACCGCTCGCCCCCGTGGCAGGCACCCCGTTCGACTTCCGCCAGCCCACCGCCATCGGCGCGCGCATCCACGACCGGAACGAGCAGCTCGCCATCGCGGACGGCTACGACCAATACTGGGTGCTGGATGGGCGCGGCGAGGTCGGGGAGCCAACGCTGGCCGCGCACGTGCTCGATCCCGCGAGCGGTCGCACGCTGGATTGCCTCACCACCGAACCGGGCGTGCAGATCTACACCGCCGACTGGTTCGACGGTTCCTATACCGGCACCGGGGGCCGCTACGACAAATACGCCGCCTTCACGCTGGAAACCCAGCACTTCCCGGACAGCCCGAACCACCCGGAGTTCCCGACGACCATCCTGAGGCCGGGGCAGGTTTTTGACAGCACGACCGTTTTCCGCTTCGGCGTGCAACGATAGGGCACGATCCTCCGCTCGCACCGAGAGCCCATGTCCATGCGGTCCAGCGGCGGCAGAGTCGGGCGGCGTCCAGGACCGAGGGAACGGGGGACAGGCGCGGGCGATCATCAGACCAGGAGCCCCATGAAAGCCCACGACGCGGCGCCCGGCCGGCCACGCGAGTTACACGCTGGACGGCGCCCTGCTGGCCCGGCCGGGCGTGGCCGAGACCCCGTGCCCGTCGTCGGTTCAACCCGCGCACGTTGGGGGCGACAAACGCCGACCCCAACCCGTTGACGGCAGGACCTACCTGGCCGCCAGCGGGGCGGTCCACCACGGGGCGTCCACCACCACGGCCTCCGGCACGCGCACGGCCCGCGGGATTTCGCCCAACCGCAGGAACGTGTCCGCGAGGCGCTGCTGGTCGGCGATGATGGCGGCGTCCACTGGGCGCACGCCGTATTCGCGCCGACCCGTGGCCAGGCGCAGGGCGGCCACGTCCAGGCCGAGTTGCGGGGCGAGCAGGGTGGCGACCTCTTCCGGGTTGGCGTTGGCCCAATCGTCCACGGGCTTCAACTCCTCCAGGATGGCGCGGACCAACTCCGGGTGCTTGGCGGCGAAGTCCCGGTGGGCGACGAGGAAAGTGTAGTTGGGCGTCAGCCCCGCGCCGTCGCGCAGCACGCCGGGGGCGCTGGCGGAGGTTTCCACGGCGGCGTAGAACGGGTCCCACAGACCGATGGCGTCAATGGTGCCGCTTTCAAAGGCCGCGCGGCTGTCGGCGGCGCTCTTGAAATAGACGGGCCGCACGTCGCCCGGCTTCAGGCCGGCTTCCTCCAGGGCACGGGCGAGGAGGTATTGCACGTTCCAACCCTTGCCGATGGCAACCGTTTTCCCCTTCAGGTCGGCCACGGTTTTCACCGGGGAACCTTTGGGCACGAGCAGCGCTTGGCCCCGGGCGTAGGGCGGTTCGGCGGCCACGAGCACGAAGGGCACGCCGGCCGCCTGGGCGAAGGCGCTCGGGGCGTCGGCGGCGTGACCGAAGTCCAGGCTGCCGGCGTTGAGGGCCTCGAAGAGCTGCGGGCCGGCGGCGAACAGGTGCCATTCGACTTTCACGCCCGCGGGGGCGAGCCGTTTCTCCAACGTGCCGCGGGCCTTGAGCAGGTTGAGCGTGTTGAACTTCTGGTAGCCGATGTGGATGACGGTCGGCGACGAATCCTCCGCGGCCCGGGCGCGGTGCCGGCCGGGGGACACGAGCCAGACGAAGCCGAGGAGCAGGGTCAGGGCGAGGGTGAGACGATGACGGGTTTTCATGGGTGGTTGGCGGGTGGTGGTTGGCGGGGTTCCGGGGGCAAGAGCAGGTTCAAACGGGCGCGACGGCGGGGCGGGTCAGGCCGAGGTGGTCGCGCAGGGTGCGGCCGGCGTAGTCGGTGCGGAAGACGCCCCGGCGCTGGAGTTCCGGGATGACGCGGTCCACGAACTCCGTGAAGGTGCCGGGCAAAAAGGCGGGCGAGATGACGAAGCCGTCGGCCGCGCCCGCCCGGAACAGGGCCGTCAGGTCGTCGGCGATCATGCCCGGGGTGCCCGCGAACTGCGGCACGCGCACGCTGGCGGCGAAGCGGCGGCCGAGTCCCTCCAGGGTGAGGTCCGGGTCGTCCGCGGTCATCTCCGCGAGCCGGCCGCGGGCGTAGGCGGGCGTTGCCGGCGCGGCGAGGAGGTCCCGGAGCGGGGTGGCGAGCGGGAACTGGCCGAGGTCGAAGTTCAGGTGCCCGGCCAGGGTGGAAACGCCGACGGCGGGGTTGGCCAGAGCGTTGTGGGCGTCGCGTTTTTCCCGGGCTTCCGAACCGGTGTCGCCGACGAACGGCATGATGGCCGGCAGCACCTTGCACGTTTCCGGCGCGCGGCCGTGCTCGGCCAGGAGGGCGTGAACGTCGGCGCGGAAGGCGCGCATCGCCTTCTCGGAGGTTTGGATGGTGAAGATGACTTCCGCCCAGCGCGCGCCGAAGCGCCGGCCGCGCCCGGAGGAGCCGGCCTGGATGATGACGGGCCGGCCCTGGGGCGAGCGCGGGATGTTCAACGGGCCGGCGACCTGGAACCATTCGCCGCGGTGGTCGGTCGCGCGCACGGCTTCCGGGTTGGCGAACACGCCGCCGGGCCGGTCGAGCACGAGGGCGTCGTCACCCCAACTGTCCCAGAGCCGTTGCGTGACCTGGAGGAACTCGTCGGCCCGGTCGTAGCGGGTGCCGTGGTCGAGGTGCTTGTCCAGGCCGAAGTTCCGCGCCTCGCTGTCGTTCATGGAGGTGACGACGTTCCAGGCCGCGCGCCCGCCGGAGAGGTGGTCGAGCGTGGCGAAGGTGCGGGCGATCTGGTAGGGCTGGAAGTAGGTCGTCGAGCGGGTCGCGCCGAGGCCGAGGCGCTCCGTCGCGCCGGCGAGCAGGCCGAGGAGGGGCACGGGGTCGAGCCGGGCGGCGTCCTGCGAGCCGTGGCGCAGGGCGAGGTCGCGGTTGGCGGCGTTGCCGTCGCCGTCGGACACCGCGAGGCGGTCGGCGAAGAAGAGCAGGTCGAACTTGCCGCGTTCCAGCACGCGGGCGACGGAGCGGTAAAGGTTGGCGTCCAGGAACGTCCCGCGCGTGAGCGGGTGCCGCCAGACGGCGTGCGAATGCACGACGGGACCGGCGTTGAGGAACCCGGCGAGGTGCATGGTGGTCGGGGCGGCGCTCATCGCGTTTCGGCGGCGAAGGCCCCCGGGTGGACGGCGCGGTCCCCCGCGCCGGGGCGGACGCGGGGCGCCCTGGATTCAGACGGCTTCGCCGGCGTCGCGGCGGGCGGGACCGCGCCGTCCGCCCCGAACAGCGCGGCAGCCTGCGCGCGGATCTCGGCCACGGCGATGGTCTCGTAGAGCGAACCGCGCCGGGGACTTCCCAACGTGAACAGGAACGCCGACGGCCGCCCGGAGGCGTCGCGCAACGCCCCGGACTCGTCCACGTCCACGCCCATCCGGTGCCGGTCCGGCCGCAGCAGGCCGCGGGCGCGGAGGTTCGCCACGAGCGGGTCCCGGTTGCGGCCGTAGTCCGCTTCGGGGCCGGTGGCGTTGACGATGGCGTCCACGGTGAGCGTCTCGAAACCGGTCCGGCCGCGCGGGCGGAACCTGACTTCCAGCCGGCCCCCGCCCGTTTCCCGCACGGCGTGCAGCCGGCCGGCGTGCCGGGACAACGCGCCGCGGCGCTCCAGGTCGCGGGCGCCGTCGTAACCCAGGGGCGCGACGCGGTGGCGGTGGATGTCCCAGAAAATCCGCGCGTGTCGCAAAAACCGGCGCTGGTTCGCCTCGTCCAGGTCCCGCCAGAGCTCCGCGGAGCGGGGCCGCAAAGAATCAATCAATGCCCGCCAGTCGCGTCCTTGCGCCGCGGCCCGGCGGACCTCCGCGCGGACGGCCCGCCACAGGGTCAGGACGGAGCGGACGGGTTCGTCCGGCGCGAGGAACAGCGGGTAGGGCGGCTCCCGGCGGTCGTCGGGCAACGGCAGCCGGCCCCGGCGGGAGAGCAGGTGAACGTATTCGGCCCGGCCCTCCCGGCGCAGGCTCAGGACGAGGTCCAGGGCGGTCAGGCTGGTCCCGAGGATGAGCACGGCGCGGGCTTCGCGCAGGCGGGCGGGCAGGGCGCGTTTCCACGGTTGGTCCACGTAGCCGGCGAACGCGGTGAGCGGCCGGCCGGCGCCCACGGGCGGGACGGGCGGCGGGAAGTTCCCCGGCGCGAAGATGACGCGGCGCGCGGTGAACTCCCGGCCATCCGCCAGCCGCACCCGGCCGCCCGCGCCGCCGGGCAGGGTCTCCACGTCCACGGCGCGCCCGAGGAACCGTTCCAGCCGCCCGGCCGCCCCCGGCGCGCGCCCGGCCCGGGCGAGCACGGCGGAGAGGTAACGGCCGTAGATGACCCGCGGCAGGAAGGTGTCGCGGGTGAACTCGCGCAGGCCGTGCTTGGTGGCGATGGCGCGGTTCGCCTCCAGCCAGCGGAACAGGTGGTCCGGGTCGTCGGTGAACGCGCTCATGCGGCCGAGCGGGACGTTGAAAACGTGCTCCGGGTCCCGGGTCGCATAGGCCACCCCGCGGCCGAACGCCGAGCTCTCCCCGACCCAGGCGATGCGGGTGAGACCGGGATGACGCAGGGCGTGCAGCACGGTCTGGAGGCCGCTATAGCCACCGCCGAGCACGGCGAGGTCGAAGTGGTTCATCGTGATGTATCGGAATTGGGTTGCACCGCGCCGGCGGAGGTAGGGCGGCCTATCCCTGACCCGCCGCCGTTGTGCCTGGTTAAAGACCATTGCCCGTTGGCCACGCGCCGACCAGCGGCGGGTCAGGGATGAGCCGCCCTACCTCCGCCGCCGTTTCCCAACGCGCGAAGTCCGTCTGCAACTCGCGCTTGAGCACCTGGAACTCCGGGTCGGTGGGGTCGCGCGGGCGTGGCAACGGCACGCGCCGCTCCCGCTGGACCCGGCCGGGGTGCGGGGTGAGCAGGACGACGTGGTCCGCCATCAGCAGGGCCTCGTCGAGGTCGTGGGTAACGACGAGCAGCGTCGGCCGGTCCAGCTCCCAGACCCGCAGGAAATGGCGCTGGAGCCGGGCGCGGTTCGGGGCGTCCAGGGCGCTGAACGGCTCATCCAGCAGGAGCACGGCGGGGTTGCGGACGAGCGCCCGCGCCAAGGCCGCGCGCTGGGCCATGCCCCCGGAGAGCGCCCGCGGCAGGGCGTCGGCCACCGCGGCGAGACCGACCTTTTCCAGCGCGGCGTCCACCTTGGCATTTGCGTCGGCGGGCGGCCGTTCGCCGAGGCCGAAGCGGACGTTTTCCGCGACGGTCAGCCACGGCAGCAACCGCGGCTCCTGGAAGACGATACCGATTTCCGGCGTCGGCCCGGTGATGGAGCGCGCGCCGTGCCGCACCCGGCCCGCGCTCGGAACGTCCAGCCCGGCGATCAGCCGCAGCAGCGTGCTCTTTCCGCACCCGCTCGGGCCGACCAGGGCGGTGATTTCGCCCCGGGCAAACGTGAGGTGGATGGCTTCCAACGCCACCCGGCCGCCGGGGAACACTTTGGTGACATTTTCGAGGGTCAGCATGGGGTCTAAACCTCGGGTTGGTAAACGTCCTGCCAGCGCAGGAGCCGGCGGTTGAGGGCGGCCAGGGCGGCGTCGGTCCCTTTCCCGGCCAGGGCGAAGAGCGCCATGCTCACGAGCATGAGCGCGGGGCGGCCGGTGGTCTGGCCGTCAATGAGCAGGAACCCCAGCCCGCGGCTGGCGCCCAGCAACTCCGCGGCGACGACGAACATCCAGCCGACGCTCAGGCCGGTCCGCAGGCTGAGGAGGAACGCGGGGAGCGTCGCCGGGAAGAACACGCGGCGCACCAGGGCCACGCTGCCGAAGCCGTGCGCGAGGCCGACTTCCACCAGCTTGCGGTCCACGTTCTGAAGATCGTTCATCAACCCGAGATAAACCGGGAAGAACACGCCCAGGGCGATGAGGACGACCTTGGAAGTTTCGTCAATGCCCAGCCAGAGCAGGAACAGCGGCGCCCAGGCCATCGAGGGCAGGCTGCGGAGCGCCTGGAGCGTCGGGTCGAGCAGCCGGCGGGCCAGCGTCCAATAGCCCGTGAGCGCGCCGAGCAGCGTGGCGACCGCCCCGCCGAGCAGGAAACCGACGAATACGCGCCCGAGGGTGGTGCCCAGGTGCCGCCAGAGTTCCCCCTCGCGCGCCAGCCGGGCGAAGACGTTGCCCACGTCCGCCGGCGCGGGGAGCAGGCTGCGGTCGAGCCAGTTAAAATGGGCGGCAAGGGTCCACGCGGCCAAGCAACACCGCCGGCAGGAGCAGGCCGAGGGGAAGGCGGGGGGCGGGCCGGCTTGAACCGGCGATGCGCGGTGTCGTGATTGCTCTCCGCGCTTCAGACAGGGTTATCGAAGGCCCGACGCCGACCGGATTGAGGCTGAGGAATCGGCTCATGGTGACGTGGTT
Source organism: uncultured Chthoniobacterales bacterium (assembly GCA_964243185.1). Classification (GTDB taxonomy): domain Bacteria; phylum Verrucomicrobiota; class Verrucomicrobiia; order Chthoniobacterales; family SZAS-18; genus CAXTFX01. Next base: position 136 of record CAXTFX010000061.1, on the reverse strand, counting down.
TTTGCGGTTGGAGTTGATCGGCGGCGAGGGTCCGGCGGGTGATCCCTAACCCGCCGCCGTGGTGCGTAGTCAGCGCGGGGCCTTGAATTGCTCGCGTCCTGTGGCGGCGGGTTAGGGATCACCCGCCGGACCCTCG
>CAXTFX010000060.1:0-14211 GCA_964243185.1 uncultured Chthoniobacterales bacterium | reverse complement strand
CCAACTACCGTGCGGTCATCGCCGAATACCGCCGGCGCGAGCGCGTCTGAACCCTATCTTCCCCCCATGCCCACCCCCCCCGTTCCCGTGCCCGACCTCGCCACTCTGCCCCGCACGGTCGGCGGCCTGGTGATCCGCCGATACGCCCCCGCCGACCGCATCGCCGTGCGCTGGCTCTGCTGTCAAACGGGCTTCCTCGGGGACGCCATTGACCCGGTGTTCGAGGACCGGGAGCTGTTCGCGGATTTCCTCACCAACTACTACCTGGAGAAGGAGCCGGAGAGCGCCTTCGTCGTCGCCGACGCGGCCACCGGGAAGCTCTGCGGCTACCTGCTCGGCTGCCGCCGGCCCCTGGCGAACCAGACCCACAACTTCCTGCAAAACCTCCGCCTCTTCGCGGTCCTGCTCGCGCGCTACCCCCGCTACGGGGCCGCCAGCCGGCGGTTCATCCATTGGATCTTTCTCAACGGCTGGCGCGAGGTGCCGGCCGCGCCGAAACGCACCGCCCATTTCCACCTCAACCTCCTGCCGACGGCCCGCAGCATCCCCGGCACCCGCGCGCTGATTGACGCCTACCTCGCCTACCTGCGCGCGAACGGCGAAAAACGGGTGTTCGGCCAGATGGTGAGCTTCGCCAACCGCCGCGGCGAGAAGATGTTCGAGCGCTACGGCTTCAAGCTGCTCAACCGGGCCGAGATCACCAAATACCGCCGGCTCCACCCCGAGCCCGTTTTTCTCTGCACCGTGGTCAAGGACCTGGAGGAAAACCCGCAACTCTACGCCGGACGCGAGTAGCTGCGGACGCGAACACTGCCTGATTTTGTAAGTTGTTGGTAATGCAGTGAATAAAGTTGCGAATATTTTGTGAAAAACATTGGACAATACCAGTGTTCAAGCTAGTGTTCGGTATGCCAAAAACTGCTCCCTCTGCCCCCGCCTTGCGGGACGACCAACATGTGACGCTTTCGGTTGATCCGACGGCCAACGCCCTCTCCGTCCAACAGCTCCTCGGCCAGGTCCAGCTCATCCAGCATGTGATGGGCGCGACCATGCGCGACGGCGAGCACTTCGGGAAGATCCCCGGCTGCGGCGACAAGCCGACCCTGCTCAAGCCGGGTGCGGAGAAGCTCTGTTTGACCTTCCGGCTGGCCCCGGCCTACGCGGTCGAGGAAAAGCAGTTCGAGCGCGGCCACCGCGAGTATCGCGTGCTCTGCACGTTGTCCAGCATCCTCACCGGCGCCTTCGTCGGCCAGGGTGTCGGCGTCTGCACGAGCATGGAGGCCAAATACCGCTACCGCCAGGGTCAGGGCGAGCCCACCGACAAGCCGGTGCCGCGCGCCTACTGGGACCTGCGCCAGGAGGACCCCGCCAAGGCCCAGGAGCTCATCGGCGGCAAGGGCTACAGCACCCGCAAGATCGAGGGCAAGGGCTGGATGATCTGCCGGGGCGGCGAGAAGACCGAGCACGACAACCCGGCCGACCACTACAACACGGTGCTCAAGATGGCCAAGAAGCGCGCCCTGGTGGACGCGGTCCTGACCGCCACGGCGGCCAGCGACATTTTCACCCAGGACCTGGAGGACATCTCGGCGAACCTCGCGGCTAACACGCCGGCTGTGGCGACCGCGGTCGTGGTCGAGACGGCGCCCGTGGCGGTCAAACCATCCCAGCGCACGCCCGTGCGCGACATCGAGGAGGTCAGCGTCGAGGAAACCCAGCCCGTTGCGGATCACGATTGGCGCGAAGCCCGCGTGCACTTCGGCAAAAACCGCGGCTTGCTGCTCTCCGAGCTGACGGCCAACCAGGTCCACTGGTATGAGACGGAGTGGATGCCCAAGAAGGAGAACGGCGGCATCATCAGCGGCGACGACCTTGCCCTGATCGAGGCCCTCAAGGCCAACCGCGACGAGCGCGAGGGCCGCAAGTCGCGCCGCGACAACGGCGTCGGTGTCGCGGAGTTCGCTGCCTCCGGGGAGGATGCAGAAGCCGTAGAAATGTTCTGAGCCCGTTCACCGGGCTTCCCCAAGTCCTCCCGTCTGGGCGGCACCTGTCACGCTGACGGGTGCCGCCCTTTTTGTGCCCGGGCTCGGAGAGGGGCGTCCGCACCCGGTCCTGCCTTCCCGTGCAGAGCGGAGGGCAACTTCGACGCCCTAAAGCGGTTTTCGGTTGCCCGTGCGCCGCCCACCTCGGGGGCGCGCACGCCCAAAGGAAAACCGCCTTCAATTCGGTCTGACGGCCCGCTTTTGCGCCGGGAGGGACCCGCTCCGTGAGCCAGGGTCCGCCTCTTTCGCCAAGGACATCGCGTCTGAAAACGGCGGACCCTGGCTCACGGAGCGGGTCCCTCCCAGGCCGTCTGACCGAACCTAGCCGGCCCGCCCACTCACGCCCGAGGACACACCCAGACGCAGCAAGATGCTCGCGGTCAGCCCACCCGATGTCCAAGCTGTCGTCGCCCAAGTGAAGGGGAGAGCAGGGGTCAACCTGAAAATTTCCGTTGACGCTTTGATCGCTTTCAGAATTAAATGACGTTTACCGCCCAACGCTTGGTCAGCGTCTGGGATCGGCCGACCTCAACCCCCCTTGAGGTTAGCCTATGCATACGCCCTCTTCGGGGCTTGCGGCCCCAACCGTCGAGTCGTGCGCGCTCCCGCCGGGGCGCACCGACCGCGCTCCTACCGGAGGCTGCCTCCCGCCGGACGGGTGGGGCACTTTCCGCCTCGCCGCCCTCCTCAATCGCGCGGCTCGGCCCGTCCGCGGCTGCCTGGGGTCCCGAGCAGGTGATTTTCTCCTTCCCTTGAAGTTCTCCCTCCACCCCAAACCCCCACCATGAAATCCCCTCGTTCAACAACCCCCAACCTCGCCCAGCGCACCCGACAAACCCTGACCGCAATCGTTGATCCGCTGCTCCGGCGCCCGTCGCTAGCCCTCGGCACAGCGGCGGCGGCGGCGCTCACCGTGATGGCGGCGACGGTGGCGCTGCACGGGCGGGCCCGCGCGGTCGGCTCCGCCAACGTCCCCACGCCCCAGCCGTTCGTGGTCACCGAGGGCACGAACATCAACCTGACGATTTCGCCAGACCGGCGGACGATCCTCTTCGACCTCCAGAACGGCCTCTGGTCCCTGCCAGCCACCGGTGGCACGGCGACCCTGCTGACCGACCCGACCGCCCTGGAGCCGACCCGCCCGGACTGGTCGCCCCGCGGGGACCTGGTGGCCTTCCAATCCTTCGCCGGCGGCACGTTCCACCTCTGGGTCATGGACCCGGACGGCTCCGGCGTCGGCCAGCGCACCGGCGGGCACGGCGACGACCGCGAGCCGCGCTTCTCGCCGGACGGCTCCCGGATCGCCTTTTCCTCCGACCGGGCCTTCAACGGCACCTACGACGTGTGGATCGTGGACGTGGCCACGGGCCAACTCACCCCGGTGACCACCACGCTGGCGGCCACCGGCGCGGGCGACGAGTTCGAGCCGACGTGGTCGCCGGACGGCGCCGAGGTCGCCTTCGTCAGCGGCCAGGGCGCCACCGGCACCCGCATCGAGGCCGTTAACCTGAGCACCGGCAACCGCCGCACCGTCGTCACCGCGCCGACCGGCACCCGGCTGAACTCCCCGGCCTTCTCGCCGGACGGTTCCCGGGTCGCCTACCTCCAGTTCGCTAACAACCAGAGCCAGCTCTTCGTCTCCGGCACGCGGGTGGGCACGAGCAACGACGTGTTCCCGTTCTACCCGCAGTGGCTCTCCAACGACCAGCTCCTCTACACCGCGGACGGCAAGATCCGCACCACCAGCCTCGCGGCCGGCACCACGAGCGACGTGCCCTTCCAGGCCACGCTACAGCCCAACCAGGCCAACTACGCGCACAAACCGTTCGTCGTGAACTCCCAGCAGCCGCCCCAGCCCGTGCGCGGCATCGTCGGCCCCGCGCTCTCGCCGGACGGACGGCGCGTTGCCTTCCAGGCGCTCAACCAGCTCTGGCTGATGGACATCGGCCAACGGCCGGTGCCGCTGACGGCGGACACCTACTACAAGCAGGACCCCGCCTGGTCGCCGGACGGCAAACGCCTGGCCTACTCCTCCGACAAGGCCGGCACGGAGGACCTTTACGTCCTGGACGTCACCACGTTGACCGAGCAGCGGGTCTCCTCCCTGCGGACCTCAGCCGAGGTTTCCGCCGCGTGGTCACCCGACGGCACCCGGCTCGCCTTCCAGAACCAGGCCGGGGCCACCTTCACCCTGGACCTCGCCACCGGCGACATCCAGCAGGTCATCGCCCCGCTGTTCGCCCCGTCCAAGCCAAGCTGGTCCGCCAACAGCAAGACCATCGCCGTCGCCGCGCTCAAGCCCTACACGCGCCGCTTCCGCGAGGGTAACAGCCAGATGCTCACCGTGGACGTCGCCACCGGCAACCTCACCTACACGGAGTTCGCCCCCTTCAAGTCCACCAGCACCCGCGGCTACGACGGCCCGGTCTATTCCCCCGACGGCACGGCCGTGGCCTTCGTCATGGACAGCCTGCTCTACGTCCGCCCGGTGGACGCCAACGGTGTGATGACCGGCGAGGCCCGGCAGGTGAACGACGAAGTCACCGACGCGCCGAGCTGGAGCGGCGACTCCCGGCAGCTCCTCTACCTGCACAACGGCGACCTGCGCCTGATCTCCCGGGACGGCGGCACGCCCACCACCGTGCCCCTCGACCTCACCTGGCAACCCGGCACCGGCGGGCGCACCGTCGTGCATGCCGGCCGGGTCTGGAACGGCAAGGGACCCGACAGCGTGACGAACGTGGACATCGTCATCGAGGGCAACCGCATCAAAAAGCTCAAACCGCGGGGCAACGCCAACCGGTCCGACACCCGCTACGTGGACGCTACGGCCCTGACGGTCATCCCCGGGCTGTGGGAATCGCACACCCACGAATACATCGAGGGCAAGTTCTACGGCGACCGGCTCGGCCGCCTCTGGATGGCCTACGGCTTCACCGAGCTGATGTCCGTCGGGGACCCCGCCTACCACGCCGTGGAGACCCGGGAGTCGTTCTCCTCCGGCGCCCGCGTCGGCCCGCGCTACTTCGCCACCGGCGAGGCCATTGACGGCGAGCGCGTGTATTACAACTTCATGCGCCCGACCGTCAGCGACGCCGGGCTGGACCGGGAGCTGGAGCGCGCCAAGGCCCTGGACTACGACATGGTGAAAACCTACGTCCGCCTGCCCCACGCCTACCAGGCCCGGGCCGTCCAGTTCGCGCACGACGAGATCGGCGTCTGGGCCGGCTCCCACTACATGTATCCGAGCGTGGCCAACGGCGAGGACGGCCAGACCCACGTCAGCGCCACCACCCGGCACGGCTACGCCTACACCCGCTCTTCGGCCGGCATCTCCTACGAGGACATGCGTAACACCTGGCGGCAGCCCGGGCACTTCGACATCTCCACCACCTTCAACGCTTCGCTCTACGCCGAGGACCCCGGCATGGTGGACGACGCTCGCCTCGTGACCCTGAACCCCCCGTGGGACCAGCTCGGCCTGCGCGCCAAGCGTGATGCCGCCGTCAGCACCGACCAGACCGTCAGCCTGGACAGCCTTCAGAAGGAGGAGGATACCGTGCGCTCCATCCGCCGCGGCGGCGGCACCGTCCTGGCCGGCACCGACTCGCCGTTGGACAACGTGGCGACCGCCCTGCACCTCAACCTCCGCGCGCAGGTCAAATACGGGCTGGCCCCCTGGGAGGCGCTGCAATCCGCCACGCTCCTGCCCGCGCGCTCCTTCGGCATGGAGGGCGACCTGGGCACCATCGAGAGCGGCAAGCTCGCCGACCTGACGTTCCTGGCCGGCAACCCCCTGGAAGACATCCGGGAGGCGGCCGACGTGAGCGCCGTGATGAAGGACGGCAAGCTGTTCACGGTGGAGGAGTTGATGCGCCCGTTCACCAAGCCCGCCACCGTGGCCGCCGCCCAGATTCCCGCCCTCCCGAACCGCGTTCTCACCCCGCTCTCCCAGCCGAACACCAAGAAGTATTGGTGGCACGACCTGAGCGAGTGGAACGGGGACGAATGCGCCAAGCGGTAGTTCGTTTTCCCGTCTGGCCGGGGCACTGCTGGCAACTGGGTTCCGTCTGACGACCCACTTTTGCGCCGGGAGGGACCCGCTCCGTCGGGTCCGCCGTTAGAGAAAAGGGTGCCCAATTCGAAGGACGGCGGACCCGACGGAGCGGGTCCCTCCCGGGCCGTCATACGGAATCCAATCTGGCGTTGAAGGACCGCGAGGCCGGCACAAGAACCCTCTTGAGCGGACCCCGTCTGTCATGTAATCGTTGCCCTCCAACCGCGCACCCCATCGCCGGCTCGTGGAAACACGACACCCCGCGCGACCAAACGCCGGCATAGCTCAGCGGTAGAGCAACGGTTTTGTAAACCGTCGGTCGTCGGTTCGATCCCGACTGTCGGCTCGGGGGGAAGCGGAGAGCGTCTAGCGCACCTTCAACAACTCGACCTCGAAGATCAGCGTCTCGTCTGGGCCGATGTCCCGGCCGGCCCCGCGGCGGCCGTAGGCCAGTTCGGAGGGGATGAAGAACTGGAACTTGGCGCCCTCCTGCATGAGTTGGACGCCTTCGGTCCAACCCGCGATCACGCCGTTGAGCGGGAACTCGATGGGCTCCTTGCGCTTGTAGGAGCTGTCGAACTCTTTGCCGTCAATCGTCGTGCCCTTGTAATGCACGAGCACGGTGTCGGTCGCCTTGGGCGAACGGCCGGTGCCGGGGGTGAGGACGAGGTATTGCAGGCCGCTCGCGGTGGTCGTGACGCCGGGTTTGGCGGCGTTGTCCTGGAGGAACGCCGCGCCTTTTTCAGAAGGGGATTGAGCCATAGGGTGCCGGAATCTTCGCGCCTCACCCCCCGCGCGACCGTCTGTGCCGGGCCGTTCGATTCGTCCGTGTGCTCCTCGGCGTCGTTTCGGACACCCACGGTTTGCTGCGTCCGCGGGCCGTTGCCATCCTGCGCGAGGCGGACGCCATCATCCACGCGGGCGACGTGGGTAACGCCGAAACCCTCGCCGCCCTCCGTGCGCTCGGCCCGCCGGTGCGGGCCGTCGTGCGCGGCAACGTGGACGGCGGGGGTTGGGCGCGGGACCTGCCCGAACGGGAAACGTTCGAGGTCGCCGGCCGGCGGGTCCTCGTCCTGCACGACCGGCACGCCCTCGACCTCTACCCGGCGCCGGCGGGCACAGCGCTGGTCGTCAGCGGCCATTCCCATCGGCCCGCGTGGGAGCGGCGGGCCGATGGCACGTTGTTCCTGAACCCGGGCGCGGCCGGGCCGAAGCGGTTCCATCTGCCGGTCTGTCTGGCCCTGGTGCGGATGGAGGGCAGCGTCCAAGCGCGGTTTGTGGACGTGAGTGGCGAGAACTGACCATCACAAAGAGTGCTGGTTATTTTTGTGCATTGAGGTTGGTGAAATTTGGCAACGGTCGGTCCGAGTCTAGAGGCGAAGAAGAGTCTACGGGGGTCCGGCACGGCGCGTGCTAAGAGGCCGCGCCCGACATCCTAACCGCGTTTGGTCGGGGGCGGGCGCGATCCGTAGCCACCACCCCGCACCAACGACCCCAAACCCCACGGCCCAACCGCCCTAACCGAAATATGTTTACCCACCACTCGCCCCGCCCCTTGGCCCGGCTCGCCGCGTTGGCGCTCCTGCTCGGGGTCGGCACCCTCGCCGCGCGGCCCGCTTCCGCCCAGGAAACGCCCGCGGCCACCCCGCCTGCCGCCGCGGCGGCTGCCTCGCCCACGCCAACGCTCGAACAGCGCATCGCCGGGCTGGAAGCCTACGTCGGCAATGGCGACCCGACCGCCGTCCTCAAGACCGGTCCGAAGGACAAGGACGGCAACGCCACCATCCCGGACGGGCTGACCACGCCCTCCGTCGGCATCCCCGGCCCGGGTCACAACGCCTGGATGATGACCTCCGCCGCGCTGGTGCTCTTCATGACCCTGCCCGGCCTCGCCCTGTTCTACGGCGGGCTGGTCCGGCGCAAGAACGTCCTGAGCGTCATGGCGCAGTGCCTGGCCACGGCCGGCCTGGTGACGGTGCTGTGGTGGGTGTGCGGCTACTCCTTCGTCTTCGGCAAGGGCTCGCCCTTCCTCGGCAACTGGGAGATGCGCTTCCTCCACGGCGTGACCTCCGCGCCGAACACGGATTACTCCTACTGGGTGAGCCAAAACGTGTATTCGATGTATCAGATGATGTTCGCCATCATCACCCCGGCCCTGATCGTCGGCGCCATCGCCGAGCGCATGAAATTTACCGCGCTGATGGCCTTCATCGCCGTCTGGATGCTCGTGGTCTATTTCCCCCTAGCCCACATGGTCTGGGGCATTGACGGCTTCATGAACGGCGTGTGGAACCCCTCCGCCGGGATCAAGTCCATTGACTTCGCCGGCGGCACGGTCGTCCACATGTCCTCGGGCTGGAGCGCGCTGGTGCTCTGCCTGATCCTGGGCAAGCGCCGCGGCTACGGCAAACAGATCCTCGCCCCGCACTCGATGGTGCTCTGCATGGTCGGCACCGGAATGCTCTGGGTCGGCTGGTATGGCTTCAACGCCGGTTCCGCCGTGGCGGCCGACGGCGTGGCGGCCAACGCCTTCATGACGACGACCCTGGCCACGGCCGTGGCGGCGCTCGTCTGGGGTTCGCTGGAATACTTCATCAAGGGCAAGCCCTCCATCCTCGGCTACTGCTCGGGCGCGGTCGCCGGCCTGGTGGTCATCACCCCGGCGTGCGGCTTCGTGGACGCCAGCGGGGCGATGGTCATCGGTCTGCTCGCCGGGTCCATCCCGTTCCTGGCCTGCTGGAAACTTAAGGCCCTCCTGGGTTACGACGACGCGCTGGACACCTTCGGCGTGCACGCCGTCGGCGGCACCCTCGGGGCGTTCATGACCGGCGTGCTGGCCACGGCGGACGTGAACTCCAACCTGGCGGTGTCCGCGGCCGAGCCGTTTAACCCGGCCACCACCAACGGCCTGGCCAAGCTCGTCGCCGGTCACAGCCTGTGGGTCGAACAGCTCAAGGCGATGGGCGTCACCGTCCTGCTGGCCGTGCTCGCCACGACCGTGATCGCCTACGCCATCAAGTTCACCATCGGCCTGCGGGTCAGCGGGGAGGTGGAGGAAACTGGCCTGGACCTCGCCGAACACGGCGAAGAGGGCTACGCCGACGATTCCACCGGGGTCTTCGGTCACGGCGTCCCCGTGGCGGCGCAGACCAGTGCCAACGCCAACGGCGCCCTCACGGAGCCCGGCGAGACGCGCCTGTCCGTGCCGGGGTTGCAGGGTTGACCGAACGGATCGGGCGGGGAAAACCCGCTCGTCCCGGGAGGGGTGAAAGCGCGCGGGCGGCGTCGGGGGGACCCGGCGCCGCCCGTCGGCGTTTTCGGGACCGGAGCCGGGGCGAACCGGCACAAAAAAATTGTTACCCAGGTGTCGTCGAAATAATTTGTTCACCGTGCCAAACCTCACCGTTCTTCGCGTGGTCAGCGCCGCCGCCCTGCTGTGGCTCACGGTGGCAACGGCCGCCCCCGGGCCGATGGCCCGGGCGGAGGGGGATTCTACGGCTACCCTCTTCGAGCTGTCCCCGGCCAATCATCGCGGCGCGACGGCGGCGGCGAACCCGACCGGTGGCAGGGTGCGCCGCGCCACGGCCCCGGGCGAGTCGGTTCAGGAGGAGGAACCCGCGGAGGTCGTCACGGCGAGCCTCCGGGTGCATGGGGAAGTGCTCGCGTCGGCGCGGCCCGGCACGCGCCTGCGTTTGGACGTCGGCGAGGGCGTGTCGTCCGTCGGCGAGGTGACGGACGTGCATACCACGGCCTTGCGGGGGCGGCGCGTGGTCGCCGGCCGGCTGCGGGCAAAGGACGGCAAACCGGGGGAGGGTGATTTCCTGCTGGTGACCGACGCGGCGGGCCAGGAGGTCGCCGGCACGTTCACCCTCCCCTCCGGGCAACCGTATTCCCTGGGTCGCGCGCGGGGTGCCCGTGGTGGCGGCCCGGAGTTCGAGGTGCGCCGGCAGACGGCCGCGCCCGCCCCCTGCGGCGGCACGGCCGCTTCCCACCCGGCGGCGGAGAAGGGTGACCACGGCGACGTGCCGGCCTGGCGCCGGCCGCAGCCCCGGGCGGAGAACGACCCGCCGGCGGACCCGCCGACGCGGTTCGACCTGCTCATCGCCTACACCGCCGCCGCCCGGGAACGGGCCGGGGGCACCGAAGCGATGGAACTGCTCTGCGAGGTGCGGGTGGAGGTTTGCAACCGCGCCTACGCTAACAGCGGGCTGGACCTGCGCGCCCGGCTGGCGCACACGATGGAAACGGCCTACCGGGAGCGCGGGACCGTCGTGGCAGACCTCAACGCCTACCTGACCACCTCGCCGGACCCGGCCGTCACGGCGGCGCTGGACCTCTACGGGGCAGACTTCCTCACCCTGGTCGTCGTCCCCGACGAGGGGGCGGAAGGCAGCGATGTTCCCGGCGTCGCGGACGGGGTTCCCGGCGTGTTCAACGTGTGCAGCTTCTTCGGCCGCTCGCCCAGTTCCGTCCTGGCCCATGAACTCGGGCACGGCATGGGCTGCGGCCACGACCGGGCCAACGCGGGACAGGCCGAATACCCCTACAGCTGCGGCTGGAGTTGGACGGGCCTGGACGGCTTCGTTTACGGCGACGTGATGAGCTACGTGGGCAGCCGCCTGCCGCTGGTCTTCTCCAACCCGAACCTCCTCTACCAGGGCGTGCCCGCCGGCGACTTCGTGCTGGCCGACAACGCGCGCACCATCCGCGAGAACGCCGCGCGCTTCTGCAACCACCGCCGGACCACCATCGCCGCCCGCCCCCTGGTTTCGCTGACCCTGCCGGAGCCGGAGGCCGTCAAGGAAACCGGCCGGCCCGCGCGGCTGCGGCTGACCCGCACGGGCACCGACCTGAGCCGGCCCCTGGACGTGCGCCTGGAAACCGCGCCCGTGTCGTTGGACAACGCTTCCCGGGCGGCCCTGCCGCCCGCCGCCGACCAGCTCTACTTCGTCTCCCTCTACGGCGACCTCGCCATCGCGGGCCGGGACTACGTGGCCCCACCCGCTGTCGTGACTATCCCGGCCGGGGCGGACGGCGTGGGGGTGCCCGTGCCGCCCCTCGCCGACCCCGCGCGGCGCCGGCCCACCGACCGGCCGGAGTCCGTCGGCTTCGCCTTGGTGCCGGGCGAGGGCTACGACGTGGGCCTTCCCCTGTGGGCCACCGTGCGCGTCTTCGAGCACGATCTGGCCGTCAGCCTTTCGCCCGAGCAGGCCACCGCCACCCAGAACCCGCCGCAGGAGGCGCGGATCACCGCCCGGCGCGCGGGCGCCAGTGCTTCCGCGCCCGCCGGCGCGCCGCTGTCTTTCACCCCGGAAATCCTCCCTGGCGGGGATGCCGTCGAGGGGCAGGACTTTGTCGTTGACCCGCCGCTCGCCGGTCCCGCGCCCGTGTTCGCGCCGGGGACCGACCGCCAGGAATTCACCGTGCGCGTGCTGCCCGGGGCCGCGCTGCCCGCCCGGGGCAAGCGCTTCTTCCTGACCGTGGGCGACCGTGCGGCGGCCAACGTTTACCACTACGATCCCACCCGTTACGCGACCGTGATCCTGCGTCCCGCGCCGATCTCCGACGCGACGCCCGCGGCGGTGAGCCTGACCCTGGCCAGCTACGCGGACCTGCGCGTGGTGGAGGGCGGCGGCAAGTTCAAGGTGCGGGCCACCCGCGCCGGCGGCGACCTCTCGGCACCCCTGACCGTCGCCTATAAGGTGAGCGGACCGGGCGCGGGCCGGCTGGGCGCGCCGGGCACCGGCACGGTCACCTTCCCGGCGGGCAGCGTGAACGTGAAGATCAGGCTCCAGGCCCCCAACGATGGGGTGGCCGCCCCCGAGCAGGCGTTCAAGGTCAAGCTGCTGGCCGGCGCGGGCTACACGCTGGGCAGTCTGAACAAGGTTAACCTTGTCGTCGTGGACCCCCTGCCGTGAAGCGAGCCTTCGGGCAACGGGGGCGAGCCCACCCGCCCGGGTTCCGCGCCCCTCCGCGTTGGGTTAAGCGAGATCTGCCGCCCTGCTCCCGTTCTCACGTTCCTTGCGCCGCCGGGGGGCGATGGACGCCAAGCGGCGAACGCCCCGCCCGGCGGCGTCGGGACCGGGAGACGCCACTTGGCACGGGGCCGGTGGGACCGACCCGGTGCGGTTTTGGCTTGGCGACCGCCAGGGACCGCGCGCAAACGAAAACCGCTCTACGGTGGCCGGGGGACGTTCGATCCTTCCAGGTAAAGCGTGTGCAGCCGGCGAACGGCCACGTCCAACTGCTCGCGCGGCACCAGCCAGGTGATGCGGAAGCTGGACGTGGATAACCCCGCGACGCTCACGCCCGCCGCCCGCAGCGCGGCGCCGCCGGTGAGCAGGTTGCGGTAGGAGCCATTGATGCCCGCGCCGATGGCGGACACCGCGCCGAGGTCGCCCCGGAACCGGCACCGGCCGGCGAAGCGCCCGTCCAGCACCCCGCGCAGGGTGTCCTCCCCGTGGAGGTTTTCTCGGGAGAACACGAGGTCCAGCGTCGGCTCGCCGTCGGTGCCGGCGGTGAACTGGAGCTGTTTGCCGACGGCCCCGTGCGCTTCCAGGGTTTCCAGCAGCTCCCGGCCGGCCGCCGCGCCCGTGGCCCGCAAGGTCAGCAGGTCCCGTTCGCTGGCCACGCCGACGACCGTGCCCGGCATTCGCGGCGGGTTCCGGCGGACCACCGTGCCGTCCGCCGCCGGGTCCGCGCCGGGCAACGGGCCGGCCGTCAACCGGGCGTAGAGGGCGATGCCGCGCTCCTTGGCGAACTCCACGGCCTGCGCGTTGAGCACCTTGGCCCCGGCCTCGGCCATCTCCTGCGTCTCCTCGTAGGACAACGTCGGGATGCGCCGGGCCGCGGGGACCATGCGCGGGTCGGCGGTATAGACCCCGTCCACGTCCGAACAGATCTCGCACCACTCCGCGCCCAGGGCCGCCGCCAGCGCCACGGCCGTCGTGTCCGAACCGCCCCGGCCGAGGGTCGTGACCTCCTTCTTGTAGCTCACGCCCTGGTAGCCGGCGACGACGACGATCCGGCCGCGCGCCAGCTCGTCCTGCACGCGGTAGGGGCGCACCTCCACGATGCGGGCGTCGGAGTGCCGGTCGTTGGTGATGATGCCCGACTGGCTACCGGTGAAAGAGATGGCATCCCCGCCCAGCTCGCGTAGGGCCATCACCAGTAGGGCCATCGCGATGCGTTCCCCGGCGGAGAGCAGCATGTCCAGCTCGCGCCGGGCCGGGTTGGCGGAGACCTGCCTGGCCAACGTCAAGAGGTCGTCCGTCGTGTCGCCCATCGCCGAGACGACGACGCAGACGTCGTGGCCGGCGGCGCGGGTGGCCATGACGCGCTCGGCCACCCGCCGGAGCCGGGCGGGGTCGGCGACGGAAGAACCGCCGTATTTCTGGACGACGATGGGCATTGGGGGAAGTGGGAAGTGGGAAGGCGGAGGGGGGAGGTCAGAACCTCGGAGAAGAACGCCGCTCGGTGAATTCTGAACTTCCCACTTCCCACTTCCCACTTCCCACTTCCACCTTTACATCCCCCCCCTCCAACCCTAAGAGGACCCCAGCCCTATGCCGTCGGCCGATTCTGAGAGCAGTGAACCCGCCCCCCTCCGGCCGCGGTCGGACCCGCCGCCGAGCCCGCCGCCCGCCGCCCCGCCGGGGGTGGCAGACCTCCTCCTGCTCGCCCGCGCCCTCCTGCGGGAAGGCGGCGGCGAGGCGGCTCCCGGCTCCTCGCCGGCCGCGGTCGGGCGGGGGGGGCTCACCACGCCGGGGCAGGCGCGCGGGCCGTTGCCCAAGGAGCAGAAAAAGTTCTATAAACTCGGCAACCCTCCCGCCGCCCCCGCCCCCGCACCCCCGGCGGCAACGCCCGCTCCAGGGATTCCCGTCGCGCGCGTTGACGAGGAGCTGCCGGAGGAGCCCGAGGCCGCCCCGCCGCCCGCCGGGGACCACCGGGCGCCGCGCCGGTCGGAGCGCCCGGTTCGCAACCCCGTAGAGGAGCGCACGGGCGGGCGGCGGCGCTCGTTCAACAAAAGGCAACGCGCCGTCTTCATCGGGTTGGGCGTTGCCTCCGCGCTGGGCTCGTTCCTCGTCGGGCTGCTCCTCGGCTGGGGGGCCC
>CAXTFX010000059.1:0-14285 GCA_964243185.1 uncultured Chthoniobacterales bacterium | reverse complement strand
CCCAATTTGAACCGGAGACACTACCCGGCGCGGACAAGCTTCCCCCCGGAAGCTACCTTTTGCCGACCGGCCGTCGATGGCCTCGACTCCCACCACCCAAACCCCCTACTCCCCCCCAAGAACCCATGCCCACCAGCGTCCTCCCCCCTCCGACGGCCGCCCACCATGACGCCGACGCCGCGCCCTCCCGCAACGGCTCCTCGGCCAACTCGTCTCCCCTCCACGCCGCCTGGGCCAAGCTCGGGCACCGCATCCCGTTGCGCGCCCGCTACGGTAACTTCATCGGCGGCCAGTTCGTCGATCCCGTCGGGGGCCGTTACTTCTCCAACCCCTCGCCCATCACCGGCCACGACTTCTGCGAGATCGCCCGCTCCGGGGCCGAGGACGTTGAGAAGGCCCTCGACGCCGCCCACGCCGCCAAGGACGCCTGGGGCCGCTCCTCGCTGGCCGAGCGCTCCCGGCTGCTCAACCGCATCGCCGACCGGATGGAGGAGAACCTCCCCCTGCTCGCCCTGGCGGACACCATTGACAACGGCAAGCCCATCCGGGAAACCACCGCGGCCGACCTGCCGCTGGCCGTGGACCATTTCCGCTACTTCGCCGGCGTCATCCGCGCCCAGGAGGGCGGCATCTCCGAGATTGACCACGACACCGTCGCCTACCACTTCCAGGAGCCGTTGGGCGTCGTCGCCCAGATCATCCCGTGGAACTTCCCGCTCCTGATGGCGACCTGGAAGCTGGCGCCCGCCCTGGCCGCCGGGAACTGCGTCGTCCTCAAGCCCGCCGAGCAGACGCCCTTCAGCATCATGGTATGGCTGGAACTGGTCGCCGACCTGCTGCCGCCCGGCGTCCTCAACGTCGTCCAGGGCTTCGGCTTCGAGGCCGGCAAGCCCCTGGCGCAGAGCCCGCGCGTGGCCAAGGTCGCCTTCACCGGGGAGACCACCACGGGTCGGCTCATCATGCAATACGCCAGCGAGAACATCATCCCGGTGACGCTAGAACTCGGCGGCAAGTCGCCCAACGTGTTCTTCGCGGACACGTTCGCCAACGACGACGAGTTCGCCGACAAGGCGCTGGAAGGGTTCGCCATGTTCGCGCTCAACCAGGGCGAGGTCTGCACCTGCCCGAGCCGGGCGCTGGTGCAGGAGTCCATCTACGACAAATTCATGGAACGGGCGTTGGCCCGCGTGGGCAAGATCAAGCAGGGCAACCCCCTGGAGAGCGACACGATGGTCGGCGCGCAGGCCTCCAACGACCAGTTGGAGAAGATTCTCTCCTACATTGACATCGGCAAGGCCGAGGGCGCGCAGGTGCTCACCGGCGGCAGCCGCGCGCGGCTGAACAACGGGTTGGAGGACGGCTACTACGTCGAGCCGACGGTTTTCGGCGGGAACAACCGAATGCGCGTCTTCCAGGAGGAAATCTTCGGCCCGGTGGTGTCCGTCACGACCTTCAAGGACGAGGCCGACGCCCTGAGCCTGGCCAACGACACCCTCTACGGCCTCGGTGCCGGCGTCTGGACACGCGACACCAACCGTGCCTACCGCATGGGCCGCGGCATCCAGGCCGGGCGGGTATGGACGAACTGCTACCACCTCTACCCCGCCCACGCGGCCTTCGGAGGCTACAAGCAGTCCGGCTTCGGGCGCGAGAACCACAAGATGATGCTCGGCCACTACCAGCAGACCAAGAACCTGCTCGTGTCCTACAGCCCCAAGGCGTTAGGGTTCTTCTAAAGGTTCTTCGACAGGATTAACGGAATTTGAGAGGGCTGGGGTTCTCGTCATACAGCCCGTTTCCGGAGCAAATAATTCTGTTAACTCTGTCCAACCCTCTGACTCCCCGTGACCGAGCGCGTCGTCCTCACTCCCGCCGCGGCCGAGCTGATTGCCCGGCTGCGGGCCCAGCACGGCGCGCTGCTCTTCCATCAGTCCGGCGGATGCTGCGACGGCAGCGCGCCGATGTGCTACCCGGAGGGCGAGTTCCACATCGGCAGCCGCGACGTTCGCTTGGGGGAGATCGCCGGCTGCCCCTTCTACATCGGCGCCGCCCAACACGCCTGCTGGGCGCACACCCAGCTCATCATTGACGTCGTCCCCGGCCGCGGGGCGGGCTTCTCGTTGGAGGCCCCCGAGGGCGTGCGCTTCCTCACCCGCAGTCGCGTCTTCACCGAGGAGGAAAAGACCGAGCTGGCCCGGACCGGCGCGGGCGGGTAAAGGGCCGGTCCCGGGGGTGGTCCGGGAGCACGTCGGCGGAAACCGCCGGCGGCCCCGCGCGCACCCGCGGTGGGTGAACTTTTCGTTCGGCAAGCGTTCGGCCCGGCGTAAGTTCAGGAGGCGACCGCGGGTGCCAGGAGGGCTTCAAGCTGGTTGACGATGACCTTCTTGCCGGTGACGCCCGTGATCTGGTGGCGCACCTCGCCCTGGCTGAAGAAGAGCAGCGCCGGGATGCCGCGGATGCCGAATTGCTGCACCAGCGCGGGCTCGTCATCAACGTTCACCTTCGCGATGCGGAAGCGGCCGGCCCCCTCGCGGGCGATCTCCTCCAGCACGGGGGCGATCATCTTGCACGGGCCGCACCAGGAGGCCCAGAAGTCCACGAGCACGGGGACGGGGGATTGCAGCACCGCTTTCTCGAAGCTGGCGGCGTTGATGTTGATGGGTTCGTTCATGTTGGTGGGTTGGTTGTGGAATAAAAAGGGGTCAGTCGCGCCCGGCGCGCGGCTGGGGGTGGGGCGGCGAGAGCTCCCGCGGGGTGACGATGAGGACGAGCTTCTCGGTGCCGCCGCGAATGAGCATCAGCGCCGAGGGCACGCCGATCTCGGCGGCGACGAGCCGTTTGTGCAACTCGTCAATGGTGCCCAGCGGCCGGCCCTGGAAGCCGACGATCACGTCGCCCTCGCGCAAACCCGCCCGGGCCGCCGGGCTGCCCGGCTCGACCCCGGCGACCAGCACCCCGCGGCTGACGCCGAGCTGGTGGAAGCGCACGACGCGCGGGTGCAGCGGCACGTTCTGGCCGGAGACGCCGATGGAAGAGCGTCGGATGCGCCCGTCCTTGATGAGCCACCCGGCGACGAGGCGGGCCGTGTTGCTGCCCACCGCGAAGCAGATGCCCTGCGCGGGCAGGATGACGGCGGTGTTCACCCCGATGACCTCCCCGGCCGAGTTGAGCAGCGGCCCGCCGGAGTTGCCCGGGTTGAGCGCGGCGTCGGTCTGGAGAATGTCGTCCATCAGCCGGCCACTCTCCGCGCGCATGGTGCGGCCGAGGGCGGAGACGATGCCGGCCGTCACGGTCTGCTGAAAGCCGTAGGGGCTGCCGATGGCCACGGCGACCTGGCCGACGCGCACGTTGGCCGAGTCCCCCAGGCGGACGTGGGGCAGCGGCTCGAGGGCGTCCACGCGGATGACGGCGAGGTCGGTTTCGGGGTCGGTGCCGATGATCCGGGCGGGGAAGACCCGCGCGTCGTGCAGGGAAACCTCCAGCTCGCGCGCCCCACGCACGACGTGGGCGTTGGTCAGGATGAACCCATCCGGGGTGATGACAAAGCCTGAGCCGCCGCCCGGCCCGCGCTCGCCGGCCACCACGCGGATGTTGACCACGCTGGGGGCGACGCGGTTGACGACGGCGGCGACGGTCTGCGAGTAGGCGTCGAGGAGCAGGCCGTCGTCGCCGGGAGGCGATGACACCGCCGCGGGGGGTGCGGGCTCGTCGCGATCCCCGTGCCACGCGGGGACGAAGCGGGGTCGGGGGCCGCGGTCGGAGGAGGGAAGAAGGGCGTTCACGTGGTTAGTTTGTTCGCGTCTAAACGAACTAGCAAACTTTTCGCCCGTTGTGTTACGCTGTCAAGTCGTGCGCGCGCTCCACCACCCAGACCAGGGGAACTTCCAGCTTGCCCGCGTGCTCTTCGCCCTGAGCGACCCGACGCGGATGCACATCGTCAAGACCCTGGCCGACCGCGGCGAGCTGATGTGCGCGGCCGTGGCGTTGCCGCTCTGCAAGTCCTCCTGCTCGCGCCACTACCAGGTTCTCCGGGAGGCGGGGCTCATCCAGATGCGCGCCCAGGGCACGGCCTACCTCAACTCGCTGCGGCGGGAGGAACTCGACGCCCGCTTCCCCGGCCTGCTCGACGCCGTGCTCCGGGCGGCCGCCACCTGATCGGGGGTCGCGGGCACCCGTGGCCGCCCGGGCCGGCCGTGCGCCGGCGCGCCAGGTTCCTTCCCGGTCTTTCCTCCGCCAGTTTTCCGGGCCGGGTAGCGTCGTGGTCTATCCTGCGTAAGGAACAGGGATGGTTGAGCTTGTTTCCTTCTGACAGCAAGCGCGAACCGCCTCGAAGACCTGACCGACGGTGATGCGGTCCATGCACACGTTGTTCCGGCAGGCGGACTGTCGGTTGTTCAGGGCGCTGACGCACGGGCTGCACGCCAGACCCGCCCACAGCGGGACGTTGCGCGGGGTGAGCGCCGCGAAGAGCCGCGGGGTCTCGGGGCCGAAGAGCGTGACGGTGCGAACGGGCGTCAGCGCGGCGAAGTGCGCCGGGCCGCTGTCGTTGGTCACGAGCACGTCGGCCAGGGTGTAGAGCACGAGCAGTTGGCGCAGCGTGGTCTGGCCCGCCAGGGAAAAGCACCGCGCGTTGTCCACCTGGCGGGTGAGGGCCTGCGCCTGGGCCGCCTCCGCCGGCGCGCCCGTGAAGGCGACGCGCGCCCCGGGGAACGCGGCGAGCAGACGCCCGGCTAGCTCCACGTAAAGGTCGGGCCGCCAACGGCGCAGGGGGACCAGGTCGCTGGCGTTGGCGTTGAGCAGGATGAGCCGCGGGGCGTGGGCATCCGGGCCGACGCGGGTCGCCAGCAACGCGTGCATCTCGGCGACCTCGGCGGCGGCGGGCTGAAAAGATGGCAACGCGGGGTCCGGCGTGGGCAGCTTGAGATCGAGCCGGGGGAACGCCTCCGGCGGGTGGTCCAGCGCGTGGACGAGCATGGAAAAAGCCGCCGTGGTGTGCAGGTGCGGGTTGTAGCGCACCCGGTGGGTCAGGAGGTTCCCGCGGTAGGGGCCTTCCCCGAAGTAGGCGTGGAACCCCACCCGCACGGGCGCGCCGCTCAGGAAGGCGAGCAGGGCGGAGGAGCGCGCGAAAAATTCCAGGTCAATGACGGCGTCAACGTGAAGCCGCCGCACCCGCCGGACGGCCGCCAGCGCCGCCAGGATGAGCGCGGGGAGGCTGTGGTGCCGCAGCGGGAGGACGTTCTCCGGCGGGATGACCCCGAGCGCGTCGAGGATGAAGCGGTTGTTGTCGAAAACCATCATGTAAACGTTCTCCCGGCCCACGCGCCGGGTGGCTTCCCGCAGGGCGGAGTAGGCGAGAACGGTGGAACCCTGCTCGGCCAGCTTGACGAAGAGGATGCGCCGGACGGGCAAACCGCGGCGCGGCCCGCGCACGAACAACCAGCGCAGGCAGGACAGCGCGAAGCAGAGCGGGATGCCCAGCCAGCGGTCGATCAGGAGCATTTTTCGGACACCCATCAGGTTTAATCAGCGTGGAACTTCGGTCGGGCAACGGGAAGCGCCTCCCGGGACTGGCGGGCGCGGCGTCCGTCCCGTCCCGCCGCGGGCAATCGCGGGTTCGACCCCTCTAAAAAACCAGGCGGAAGAAAGCGTGCAAGCTGGGCAGCGAACCAGCCAGCAGCAGGGGAACGAACCAGCGGTTGGCGGGCACCAGAAAACAGAAGGCGACGGTGACCGGCAAAATCGCCCGCCAGAACCCCCAGGGGCCCTCCCAGACCGGCAGACCCAGGAAGGGGAAAATCACCACGAACGGCAGCGCGATCCGCAGCCACCGCGGCCCCTGCCGCCCGTTGGTCAGGACGACCCAGACTTGCACGGCGAAGGAAAACATCGTGACCAGCCGGAAGGTGTAACGGCCGCTGTCCTCCTCCCCGTGGCGCAGGTGCCCCAGCGCGTCCACCGCCGTGCCGACCACCGCCCGGAACGGCCAGTTGAAGTTCCCCTCGACCCCGCTGACGCTCGTGGGGAAGTAGCGCGAAACGTAGAGCGCCCACAGGGCGGTCGGCAGCACGATCACCCCCCCCAGGACCGCCAGCCGCGCGAAGCCCCGAATGTTCGGCGGGTTGGGCCAGAGCAGGCCGAACAGGGAGAGCGCCACCGTGTCCCGGGTCAGGACCGCCGCCGTGAAGGCGACCGCTCCCGGCCGGGTCCGCCGCGTTTCCCACCACCGCATCCCGGCCAGCATCATCAGCAGGCTCGGCAGGTCGGTCAGGGAGCCGCGGAGGCTCTCCAGCACCCCGGCGGCGAGCAGGCAGCCGGTCCAGCGGCCGAAGTTGACCCAGTTCCGCAGCGGGAGCCAGGCCGTCAGCAGCCACGCCGTCGCCAGCCACGCCAGCACGTTGAAGAAGGAGTAGATGTGGACGGTCCAGAACGGCCGGCCCAGGCCCAACCCCCACGCGAGCGCCGGCAAGAAGACGCGCCGGATCCGGTAGGCGGGGAAATCGTAGTGCCCGATCAGGTCATGGTAGATCCACGGGGGGTGCAACGCCATGTGCGCGTAGTATTTCCCGTCGAAACCGTCGTGGTGGGGCACGAGGTGCACCGGCACCCCGGCCAGCTCGGGCGCCAGGAGGTGCTCCTGCTTTTCCCCGAACCGGATCAGGGACGTCAGGCCGGTGTCACGATGGAAATGGGGCACGAGCACCGCCGCCAGGACGACGGCGATGACGATCCCGCAGCTCGCGGCGATGAGGCGGGTCGGCGGGTGGTGGCTCACGGGGACGGTTCTAGGGGGGGGCCGGTGCGCCGGGCGACGAACGGCCAGCGCAACGCTCCCCCGAGCAGCGGGAGGCTGGTCGCCACCCCG
Organism: uncultured Chthoniobacterales bacterium; assembly: GCA_964243185.1. Taxonomy (GTDB): domain Bacteria; phylum Verrucomicrobiota; class Verrucomicrobiia; order Chthoniobacterales; family SZAS-18; genus CAXTFX01. Next base: position 7,423 of record CAXTFX010000059.1, on the reverse strand, counting down.
CGCCAGCTCACCGCGGCGGGCGCGAAGGGCGAGTGGAAGAAGAACAAGGCCAGCAGCAGACACGCCACCGGGAAGGTGATGGTCAGGGTGAAGATGGTGCCCACGTGAAAGAGGATGAGCGCCAGCGCCCACGGGCGTTGGAGGCCGGGGCGGAAGGCGACCCAGAAGGCGAACAGTTCCAGGTAGAGCGCCCCCGGCATGAGGGGCCACGTCAGGTAGGGGTGCCCGATGATCCAGCCGCCCAGCGGGCTCTGGGAATGGGTCTGCACCAGCCGTTTGGCAACGTGCGCGCCGAGGGCGCCGGGGGAAAAGGCGCTCTGCTGGCCCGCGGCGATCTGGTAGAGGGCACCGCCCAGCTTGTCCAGGCCCGACATGGTGTAGGTGAGCAGGAGCGCCGCCTGGCAGAGCCAGAGGACGAGCAGCGTTTCCTGGCGCACGCGGCGCGTGGCCAACGCCGGGGGGCGATCCCAGCCCGGCGGCAGGAGCACCAGCACGAGGGCCGCCAACACCAGCAAGTGCGCGCCGTGGCCGATCTTGCCGAAGGAGTTGCGGAGGGCCACATACTCCAACAGCCCGAGGAACACGCCCAGCCGCGCCCACCGCGCCCGGACGAAAAACACCCCCGGCACGCTGGTCAGGGCGTAGAACGCCAGCACGGCGACGATGGCCGGGGACCGGGCGGCGGGCCCGGGCGGCATCCAGGTCAACGGCCAGAGCGGGACGAAGTTGATCCGGCCCGGCAGGTTGGCGAACTCGGCGCACTGCACCACCGCGTAGTAGAGGACAAACCCGTAGAAGCCGCGCACGATGCCCTGCGCCGTCGTAAACTGTCGCGCCTGCCGGGCAAAGAGAGTTTCCCCGGCTTGCGACGGCAGGTGGATCAGAAGCCGGCCCGGACGATCACCGCCGAGCGAGGAACCGGCGAAGAAGCGCCGGAGCCGGGTGCTGGGCCGGCTTCGCCAGGCGGGGGAGAATGCCGCGACGGCGGCGGCGGCGCGGCTCATGGGCTCGCCGGCGACTGGGCCGCGGGCGGGGGGAGCTCCTCATCTCGCTCCAGCGGGGGGGGCAGGTCGGGGTTCAGCAGGGGCGGCTGCGTGGCGACGAAGGAGCGCAGGAAGCGTTGGGAGAGAACCTGGCCTGACTGCCAGCGGGGCACCGGCCGGTAGGCGACCTGGATGAGATCGTAGCGCACGTGGGCGACCGCAAACTGCTCCTCCACCTGCCGGCGGATACCCTCCGCGAGGGTGGGATCGTTTCCTTCCACCGCCTGACCGAATTGCTGGACCAGTTGGTGGGTCACGACGGAGTGCGGGGCGTGGACCAAGCCCCGGGATTGGTTGAGGGACCGGGGCGGCTCCTGGGGCTGCCCGGCCGTCCCGTGGAGCAGGAGGTCGTATTCGCTCAACCGGTTGGGCACCAGCGCGAACATGGACCAGGAGCTAAACGGGAAGACCTCGCGCCGGGGCGTGAACCAACCCGCGTAGCCGACCGTCACCTCTGCCAGCAAGAACGCGACGGCGAACCTCTGAAAATGAGCAAAGCGTTGCACTTGCGAGATGTTCGCCGAATCGGGACCTTCCCGTGAGAACCTCAGGCGGGGCGCCCACCGGGTGATCGTCGCCTGGGCGAAGCGCGCGAGGAGTTCCGCGGGAACGCGTGGTGGGGGAATTGAGCGGGAGGGAGATCGGCCATCCCGCCCAAGTTTCCCGACGGGCGTGGCCGCATGATGACAACACTATGACACTGTGGTCAGAAGGCCCGCGCGAAGATGGTTTCCCGGGCTTCACCGGACGGATTCCAACCGCGGGGCCCCTCAGGATAATTCATCATCCGCCGGGCGACCGGGTCGGTCGCGGGGCGTGGCGGCAGCCGTCACCCCTCTTCCGGGGAGGCGGCGTGGACCAGCTCGCCCTGCCTGACGTGTCGCAGCTTCTTGACCTGCTCACGGTTGGGTCGGCTCGGGCGCTCGGGCACCGGCTTGACGGCGACGGGCCGGCCGGTGCGAAGGCTCTCCTCGATGGCGTTGATGACGCGCACGTCGGCCAGGCCCTCCCAGCCGTCCGGCTCGGGGTGTTGGTCGTCCAGGACGCAGTCCGAGAAATACTGCGTCTCGCCGCCGAACTGGTCGGTGAGCTTGTAAGTGGTTTCCTTCGGCGAACCCTCGCCCACGGTCAGGGTGTGGACGTGCGGCTCGACGTAGGAATACCCTTTGTCCACCTCCAGGCTGCCCTTCGTGCCGGCGACGCTGTATCGGGCCGTCGGGTTGGCGCCGAAGGACACGGTGAAGTGCGCCAGCCGGTCGCCGGGGAACTTCAGGACGGCGGTGACCATTTCGTCGATCTCGGCGAAACGTTCCTCGCCGGCCTTGCGCGCGGCGTAGGCAAAAACCTCCGTCGGCTCGGCGCGGAAGAGCTGGCGCACGGCGTTGATGGGGTAAGGCCCCATGTCCTGGAGCGGGCCGGCCCAGTTCCCCGCGGCGGTGCGGGAGTTCTCCCCGCTGACCTGCTGGCAGAAGACGGAGGAGAACAGGCGGGCCTCCCCGATGGTGCCGTCGTTAACCGTCTCAATGGCGGCGACGGTGCCCTCCTCGAAGTGCAGGCGGTAGGCGATGAGCAGCTTGGCCCGGCCCCGCGCGCACGCGGCCAGGATCGCCTGGCAATCCTCTTCCGTCGGCGCCATCGGCTTCTCGCAGAGAACGTGAATGCCGGCCTCCAGGGCGCGCACGGCGAAGTCCCGGTGCTGGTCGTTGGGCAACGCCAGGTAGATGGCGTCAATGCTCCCGCTCCGCAGGAGCGCGTCGTAGCCGGCGTAGTCGGTGACGTGCGCGACGTCGTATTCCTTGGCCAGCGCGCGGGCTTTCTCCGGGTCGCCGGTGACGATGGCCGCCAGGACGGAGTTGCCCGTGTGCTTGACGCCGGGCAGGAAGTCCTCTTGGGCGATCCAGCCGGCGCCGACGACGGCGTAGCGGACGACCCGGCCGTCGGGCCGGGCGTTGGAGAAAGGATGGAGCAGGCTCATGGTCAGGACTAAACGCGGCCGACCTTCCCGCTGGACGCGCCCGCGGCGGGCGACGCCGCCGCGGCCGTTCCCCGCCGGCCCAGGTGCTCCAGCGCGCGGCACGCCGCGGCGGTGCGGCTGTCCACGCCGAGCTTGTTGAAGATGTGCTCCAGGTGCTTCGTCACCGTCTTGGGCGCGCTGTCCAGGATCCGGGCGATCTCCCCCGTGGTCTTGGCCTGGGCGACCCAGTAGAGGACCTCCGCCTCCCGCGCCGTCAGCCCCAGGGCCATCAGCGTTTCCGGGGCGGCGGGCGGGGGCAGCTCCTCCAGGAACAGGAGCCAGCCGCGGCCGTCCTCGCCGCTCACCTCCGAGAACAGGCGGACCCGCAGGCCGCCGCCGCCGTCCAGCGGGCGCGTGGCAGGCGCGCCGGAGACGCGGGCGGCGTCCGCCAAACGCCGGAGCTCCCCGGGCAGCGCGTCCCCCTCGCCGAGTTCGGGCCCGGCGAAGTGCTGGCCGACGAGGTCCCGCGCCAGGCGGCTGCAAAAACCAACCGTCCCGTCCGCGTCGAGCGCGATCACCGCCCGGTCCAGCCCCTGCCGCAGTTGCGCTTCCGCCCGCTCGCGGCGGTGCACCTCGGCTTCCAACGTCCGCCGCAGGGCGCGCAGTTGCAGGTGGACGCGCACGCGGGCGAGCACCTCTTCGGGCCGGAACGGTTTGGCGATGTAATCCACCGCGCCCGCCTCGAAGCCGCGCAGGGTGTCGGGGGTGTCGGCCAGGGAGGTCATGAACAGGATCGGCACGTCCCGGCAGTCCGCCCGCGCGCGCAGGCGGGCGCAGGTGGCGAAGCCGTCCAGCCCCGGGGGCATGAGCACGTCCAGCAACACGAGGTCGGGCCGGACGCCGCGGTCGAGCAGGGTCAGCGCGCGCTCCCCGCTCTCGGCGAAGCGCATCGCCAGCCCCGCCGTGCCCAGGCAGTCCGCCAGGAGCGCGAGATTCGCGGGCGCGTCGTCCACCAGGAGGATGGTCTCGCGGACGGCGGGGGCGGCGTCAGGCTTCATCCGGTGAAGGGGGGGGAACCCGGCCGCTCCCGCGCCCGGCGCAGCTCGGCGGTCAGCTTGCCGAGCTGGAAGCTGGCGGCCAGGGCTTCGAGCCGTTGCAGCCCCGGGTCCCGGTCCCCGGGCGGGGAACCCTCCCGCAAGCCCCGCAGGCGGGCACGCAGCGCCAGGAGGTCGCCCTGCAACGCCAGGGCGAGCAGGGCGTCGAGCTCCTCCGGGGCGGGTTGCCAGCCGTCCGGCTCGCCGGGGGGAACGGGCTCCGACGGCTCCGGGGCCGGGGCGCCCGCCTCGCCGCGGACCCAGGCCAGGTCCAGCAGACGGCCGACCGCTTCCAGCAGGCGCTCGGGTTCCAGGGGTTTGGCGATGAACTCGTCGCACCCGGCGGCGAGCGCGGCGGCGCGGCCGGGGTCCGTGTCGCCCGCGGAGGAGGCCAGGATTTTCACGCCGCGGCTCCGTTCGTCCGGCCCCCGCCGCAGGCGCCGGGCGGTTTCCAGGCCGTCGGGCGCCGCCATGCGGAGGTCCAGCAGGACCAGGTCGGGCACCGGCCCGGCGGACCCGGTGAACCGTTCCAGGCACTCCGCCCCGCCGTCGGCCTCGGAAACCCGGAACCCGGCGGCGGCGAGCACCTCGCGGGCGAGTCGGCGGTTGGTCGCCTCGTCGTCCACGACCAGGACGTGCCGGGGCGGCCCGGCGTGCCCGGTGATGGGGGCGGGCCGGGCGCGGGTCCCGGCGTCGGCCCCGTCGGCGGGGGCGAGCTCGGGCAGGTCCAGCTCGAACCAGAAACGGCTCCCCTGCCCCGGCGCGCTCGCCAAGTGCAGGGTGCCGCCCATGAGCGCGACCAGGCGCCGGGAGATGCTCAACCCCAGGCCGGTGCCCTGGGCGGCGCGCGCCGGGTCCCCGGCCTGGTGGAACGGCAGGAAGATGTCCGCCTGCCGCTCGGGGGCGATGCCGACCCCGGTGTCGGCCACCGTGAAACGCAGCGGCGGGGGCTCGGCCGGTTCCCTCGCCCCCGCCCGCTCGGCCCGCAGGGACACCTCGCCGCGGTCGGTGAACTTCACCGCGTTGCCGAGCAGGTTGAGGAGCACCTGCCGCAGCTTGGCCTCGTCCGCCCGCACCATCCGCGGCAGCCGGACCGTTTCCACGCGGAACCGCAGCCCCTTTTCCGCGGCGCGCTGGGTGAACTCGTCGCCCAGGCTCATCAGCAGCCCGGGCAGGTGGCAGGGGCCGGGGTGCAGCTCCACCCGGCCGGCCTCGATCTTGGAGTAATCCAGCACGCCGTTGATCAGGGCCAGGAGGTGCTCGCCGCTGCTCTCGATGATGGCCAGCCGCTCGCGGGTGCGGGCGTCGGTGGCCGGGTCCCGCCCGAGCAAGCGGGCGAAGCCGAGGATGCCGTTGAGGGGCGTCCTCAGCTCGTGGGACATGTTCGCCAGGAAGGCGCTCTTGGCCCGGTTGGCGGCGTCGGCGGCTTCCATCAGCCGGCGCAGCTCCTCCCGGGCGGCCCGCTTCGCGGTGATGTCCACGATGGAGCCGAGGTAGAGGGTCCCGCCCGTAGCCGGGTCGGGGACGACGCGCACGTTCTCGGCGACCCAGAGCGCGCTCCCGTCCCGGCGCCGGATCTCGCTCTCGACGCCGACCAGGGCGCCCGCGGCCTCCAGTTGCGCGTTGACCTCCCGGCGCCGGCCCGGCCGCAGGTAGAACTGGGTTTCCAGGTCGGTGAGGGAGCCGACCATCTCCTCGGGCGACCCGTAGCCGCAGAGCCGGGCCATGGCGGGGTTGACGCGGAGGCTGCGCCCGCCGGGGGTGGACTGGTAGATGCCCTCGACCGCGTCCGTGAAGATGCCCCGGAACCGGGCTTCGTTGGCGGCCAGCTCCCGCGTGCGCTCGGCCACCACGCGCTCCAGGCGCCCGTTCTCCCGCCGCGCCCGCGTGAACAGCGCCAGGCTCCCGCCCGCGAGCAGCGCGAGGACGCTGGCCACCGTTTGCCAGCTCATGCCGACCCAGCTCACCACGGCCGCCAGCAGCACCCCCGGCCGCGCGGCCACCAGCCCGGCGAGCCCGGCGGCCGCGAGCAGCCCGGCGCCCGCCGCGCCCAGCCACGACAGCGTGCGGCCACGGGGAAGCGGGTCCGCCTTCAAACTGCGGGGAGCTTGGACGAAGCCCGCGCGGCCGGCGAGCGGCATTTGCGGGTCTCGACCCCTTTGCCCGCCGACCCCCCGGTCCCCAGCAACCGCGCGCGCAGCTCGGCCTTGCCCCGCGACAGCCGGGACATCACGGTGCCCAGGGGGATACGCAGGGTCCGCGCGATCTCGCCGTAGGAGCGGTCCTCCAGGTAAAAGAGCCGCAACGGGGCGCGGAACGCCTCGTTGATCTCGCCGATGGCGCGCAGGGCCGCCGCGCCGTCCAGGGTGCTCCCGGCCGGAGCGGCGTGAACCTCCGGGGCGCTGAGGGTTTCCAGGGCGTCGAGGGTATCGCAGTCCCGGAAGCGCAGGCTGCGCCGCCGCTCGCGCAGGAACTCGCGGTAGAGCGTCGTGTAGAGCCAACCCTTGGCCTTGCCACGCTCCCGGAGCTGGTGGCCGCGCACGGCCCACAGGTAGAACGTCTGCTGGGTGAGGTCCGCCGCCTGGGCGGCGTCCCGCGCCAGACCGAGGGCGAAGCGGAGCAGCGGCTGGTAGTGGTGGTCCACCAGCGGGATGAAATCGTTGTCGGCGGCCGTCGGGGCCGGAAGGGAAGGGCTGAATGGCATGGGCCGGTGGCGGGAGGTCGCCACCCGGCGTTCTTCCCAACCGGTCCAACGGTAGGCAACGCGGCCCGCCCGCGAAATACGGGTTTATCCGTAGGCGCTACGGCGGACGGACATACGAGCTTTTTGGGGGGTGTCCCAGCTTGAAACTGGGCGGCGGGTAGGGCGGCCTATCCCTAGGCCGCCGCGGGGGGGCGTGCCGAAAGCGAAAACAGCGGCGGGTTAAGGATAACCCGCCGGACCCTCGCCGCCGCGCACTTTCCTCCGCCTGCGAGCCGGCGGCGTCTCCTCGGGTGCCGGCGGCCCGTTACAGGTTGCCGGGGAACAGGAAGGCGCGGACGGCCCGGTCCAGCGCGCCGCTGTTGAGCAGGTGCCAGAGGCCGGACTGGTTGATGGCCGCGGCCGGCAGCGTCAGGCCGACGAGGGCGAGGAACGCCCAGGCTTCCAGGCGGGCCAGCCGCCCGGTCACTACCGTCAAGCTCTCGCGCCAGAGGACGGCGGGTCGGTCGCCTTCCCGCGCCAACGCCGCCGGGGCCGGGGTGAAGACTTTGAACCGGGGCGCCGGCGTGACGGGTGCCAACGGCCGCGGGGCGAAGGCGGAACGAGCCGTGGGCGGGGCCAAGGGGTGGGT
>CAXTFX010000058.1:0-14289 GCA_964243185.1 uncultured Chthoniobacterales bacterium | reverse complement strand
GCCGGACATCGTCGAGCAGGACCTGGGCAACCTGCTCATTGACGACATCGTCCCTTCCCGCGGCTTCCAACAGACGCCGATGGTCGGCCTCGGCGGCTCGGCGGGCTCCATCCCGGCGCTGCGCGCGTTTTTCGGGGCCATGCCGGCGCAGAGCGGGATGGTGTTCGTCGTCGTCCTCCACCTCGCCCCCGGCCGGGAGTCCACGATGGCGGACCTGCTCTCCCGCGCGACCGCCATGCCCGTGCGCCAGGCGGAGGACGGGATGCGGGCGGAGGCGGACCACGTTTACGTCATCCCGCCGGGCAAGCACCTCATGTCCGTGGACGGGCACCTGCGGCTCTCCGACCTCCAGCCGGAACGGGGAACGCGCGTGGCGGTGGACCTGTTCTTCCGCTCCCTGGCCGACACCCACGGGGCGCGGGGCACGGCCATCGTCCTCTCCGGGGCGGACGGTGACGGGGCCATCGGCATCAAGCGCATCAAGGAGCGCGGCGGGCTGACCATCGCGCAGGACCCGGACGAGTGTGAGCACCCCTCCATGCCGCGCTCGGCCATTGACACCGGGATGGTGGACTGGGTGCTCGGCGTCGCCGACATGCCCGCCCGGCTCCTGGAATACCACGCGCACGGCGAGCGGCTGCGGCTCCCGCCGGAGGAGGGCCCCGCCCCGGCGGCGCCGGCCCCGCTCCCCGCCCGGCCGGGGGACGACGAGGCGGCGCTGCGCGAGACCCTCGTGTTCCTGCGGATGCGCACGGGGCGGGACTTTTCCGCCTACAAGCGCGCCACCCTGCTGCGCCGCATCTCCCGCCGGATGCAGGTCAACGGCGTTGAGGACCTGCCGGCCTACCTCACCTTCCTGCGCACGCACGCCGGGGAGGCCGGCGCGCTGCTCCAGGACCTGCTCATCTCGGTCACGAACTTCTTCCGCGACCGGGAGGTGTGGGAGGCGCTGGCGGAACACGTTCCGGAGATGTTCCGGGGCAAGGGGCCGGCCGACACCGTGCGCGCCTGGGTGCCCGCGTGCGCCACGGGGGAGGAGGCGTATTCGGTGGCCATGCTGCTGCTGGAGCACGCCCGGGGCATGGAGGCGCCGCCGGCCGTGCAGGTCTTCGCCTGCGACCTGGACGACGAGGCCATCCGCGCCGCGCGCGCCGGGGCCTACCCGTCGGCCATCGTGGCGGACGTGAGCGAGGAGCGGCTGCGGCGGTTCTTCGTCAAAGAAGCCCACGGCTACCGCGTCCGGCGCGAGGTGCGCGAGGTCGTGCTCTTCGCCACGCACGACCTGTTGCGGGACGCGCCCTTCTCGCGCATGGACCTGATCTCCTGCCGCAACCTGCTCATCTACCTGGGCCGGGAGGCGCAGACGCGCGTGTTCGACCTGTTCCACTTCGCCCTGCGACCCGGCGGCCTGCTCCAGCTCGGCACCTCGGAGGCGGTGGAGGACGGTTCGCCGCGGTTCGCCCCGTTGCACAAGAAGCACCGGCTGTTCCGTCAACGGCCGGTGGCGCGGGCGGGGCTGCTGCCCGTGCCGGGGGGGACGGGGACGCTGCTGCGGGCGCTGGCGGCCCAGGAGCGGGCGTCGCGGGGGCCGACCCTGCCGGGGGCTTCGTTCGTGGAAACGGCCGGGGCGGCGCCCTTCGGCGCGCCGTCGGCAGTGACGGCGCGGGAGCGGGCATCGCTCGGGGAGTTGCACTTCCGGCTCATCGAGCGCTTCGGCCCGCCCTCGGTCATCGTCAACGCGGCGCACGAGGTCGTGCACCTGTCGGAGAGCGCCGGCCGCTTCCTCCAGTTCGCCGGGGGCGAGCTGACGACGAACCTGTTGCGCGTGGTGCAGCCGGCCCTGCGGGCGGAGCTGCGCGCGGCGCTGCTCCGCGCGGCGGCGGCGGCGGGGCGGACGGTGGAGGCGGCGAACGTGCCGGTGGACCTGGGCGGCGTGCCCCAACTGGTCAACCTGCGCGTGTCGCCCGCGGGAGACCTGGCCCCGGGGAGTCTGCTGGTGGTCTTCGACGCCCGTGCGGCGGGGACGACGGCGGGGGGACCGGCGGCGCCGTCGCCGGCGGGGGACGGTGGGGCGGCCGTGACCCAGTTGGAGCGCGAGCTGGCGGAGGTCCGGGCGCAACTGCGCGACACCGTGGACCAGTCCGAGGCTTCCAACGAGGAGATGCAGGCTTCCAACGAGGAGCTCCAAGCGATGAACGAGGAGCTGCGCTCCGCGACCGAGGAGCTGGAAACCTCCCGCGAGGAGCTGCAGAGCATCAACGAGGAGCTGTCCACGGTGAACGGGGAGTTGAAGTCCAAGCTGGAGGAGCTCGGGCGCACCAACTCCGACCTGCACAACCTGATGACGGCCACGGCGATCGCCACCGTGTTCCTGGACCGGGAGTTCCACGTCACCCGCTACACGCCGCCGGCCGTCAGCCTGTTCCGGCTCATCGCCAGCGACCTGGGCCGGCCGTTGTTCGACCTGCGCCACCAGCTCGACTACGCGGCGTTGCGCGAGGACGCCGGCCGGGTGCTGGAAACGCTCGTGCCCGTGGAGCGCGAGGTCCCCGCGGCGGACGGCCGCTGGTTCCTGGTGCGGCTGCTGCCCTACCGCACGGTGGAGGACCAGATCGCCGGGGTGGTGTTGACGTTCGTGGACATCTCCGAGAACAAGCGCGCGCAGCGGGTCGCCCACGAGAGCGAGGAGCGTTACCGGACGCTGTTCGAGACGATGGACGACGGCTTCTGTTTGCTGGAGCGGGTCGAGACCGCCCCCGGCGCGCCGCTGGATTTCCGGTTCGTAGAGGTCAACCCGGCCTTCGCCCGGCAGTCCGGGGTGGGCGGCGTGGTCGGCCGGACCTTCCGCGAGCGATTCCCGGGGGAGCCGGAGGGGTGGTATGAGACCTGGGACCGCATCCTGCGCACGGGCGAGCCGGAGCGTTTCGAGCGCGATCTGGTGGATGCCCCGGAGCGCCGGGCGCTGGACCTCTACGCCTTCCGCAGCGGCGGGGGGGGCGCGGCGGGCCGCGTGGCCGTGCTCTTCAAGGACATCACCGGCCGCAAGCGGGCCGCGGAGGCGCTGGCCGCCAGCCGCGAGCAGCTCCGCCTGATCGTGGAGAACGCGCGCGATTACGCCATCTTCACCCTGGACCTCGACCGGCGTTTCACGAGCTGGAACCCCGGCGCGGAGGCCATCCTGGGTTACGCGGAGGCGGAGGTGCGCGGCCAGAGCGCCGACCTCATCTTCACCCCCGAGGACCGCGCCGGCGGCGCACCCGAGGCGGAGGCGCAGACCGCCCTGACCACGGGCCGCGCCGCCGATGAGCGCTGGCACCTTCGCAAGGACGGCGGCCAATTCTGGGGCAGCGGCGTGATGATGGCCATGCGCGACGCCCGCGGGGAATCCATCGGCCTGCTGAAAATCTTCCGCGACCAGACCGCGGCCTTGCAGGCGAAGGAGGCGCAGGAGGGCAACGCCAGAGAAGTCCTCGCCGCGCTGCGGGAAACGGAGCAGGCCCGCGCCGCGGCCGAGGCCGCCGACCGGGCGAAGAACCAGTTCCTCGCCGTGTTGTCCCACGAGCTCCGCACGCCGCTGACCCCCGTGCTCATGGCCGCCCAGACCCTCACCCGCCGCCGCGACCTGCCGCCCACGGTGGCGGAGGCCCTGGCGATGATCTCGCGCAACGTCCAGTTGGAGGCCCATTTCATTGACGACCTGCTCGACCTCACCCGCATCGGCCGCGGCCGGTTCGAGCTCGTCCGCGCCCCGATGGACCTGCACGAGGCCGTGCGCCGCGCGGTGGAGGTGTGCGAGGACGACGTGCGGGCCAAGGGCCAGCGGTTGACGGTCGCGCTCGACGCCCCGGAGCACCGGCTGGAGGGCGACTTCGCCCGCTTGCAGCAGGCCGTGTGGAACCTGCTCAAGAACGCCGCCAAGTTCACCCCGGAGGGCGGCGACATCCACCTGCGCTCCCGCCCGGGGGAGCCGGGTCGCATCGTGGTGGAGGTGACCGACACGGGCGTCGGCCTGGAGCCGGGAACCCTGGAGCGCATCTTCCAGCCCTTCGAGCAGGCCGACCCCTCCATCGTCCGGCAGTTCGGCGGCCTCGGCCTCGGCCTGGCCATCTCCAAGGCCACCGTGGACGCCCACGGCGGGACGCTCCGCGCCGCCAGCCCCGGCCCCGGCCTCGGCGCGACGTTCACCATGAACCTGCCGCTGGCGACGCCCCCTGAGCCACCCGCATCCTGAATTCCGGCTCGGGCATCCCCTGAAAACGCATTTCCGCACGCACGCCGGCCGACGGGCTGCGAATCGGGACTGCGCCCATGGAAGAGACCACCCCTCCCCTGCACGTCTTCGTGGTCGAGAACCATCCCGACACGCTGAAATACCTTCAGATGTATCTGGAGATGCTCGGGCACAACGTGACGTCCGCCGGCACGGTGGCCGAGGCCCTGGCGGTCCTGCCCGGCGCCGACCCCGACGTGCTGATTTCCGACATCGGCCTGCCCGACGGCGACGGCTGGGAGCTCCTGCGCCGTTTGCACCTGACCCGGCCCCTCTACGCCATCGCGATGAGCGGCTTCGGCATGGGCGCGGACCAGGAGCGCAGCCGGGCCGCCGGCTACCGCCACCACCTGCTCAAGCCCTTCACCCCCGAGGACCTCGACGCCATGCTGGCGGAAGCCGCGCACGAGCTCCAGGCCGCGGGGTGAGGCCGCCGTCCCCGTATGCCCCACCACCCTGCCCCCAATGACCGCGACGCCGGGACCCCGGCCGCCCGGCGTGGGGAAGGGAAACCCAGGCGCCCCGCCGCCGGCCGCGCCGCGCTCCGGCGCGAGCGGGAGCGGACGGCGGACATCCTGCACAACACCGTCTGCCAGGAGCTCACCGGCATCTGCCTGATGGCGAGCGCCGCGGCCCGGCAGCTTCACCCGGTCTGCCCGGAGGCGAGCGAGAAGCTCCAGGAGATCGCCCGGTTGCTCCAGGGGGCCGGGACCGGGTTGCAGGAGTTCGTCCGCACCCTGCGCCCCGGCGGGTGACGGGCGGGCACCCCCCCGCCTGAGCGGGTGCCTCACAACCTCTGGCCGACGCGCATCCACGCCACCGCGCGCCGGACGCTGGCCCGGAGCAACCCGGCCGCCTGGGCGGTGGACTCGGCCAGGGTCATCGGTCCGGCGGGCAGGGCGGCCACGGCGTCAAACGCGGCCACGTTTTCCAGGTCCACCCGCCCGCCGATGGCCACCACGGGCCGGCCGTGCCGGCGCGCCAGGGCGGCGACGCCGACGGGGGCTTTTCCCTCCAACGTCTGGGCGTCCAGGGATCCCTCCCCGGTGAACACCAGGTCGGCCCGCGCGATGGCCTCCTCCAGCCGGAGCAGGTCGGCGACGAGGTCGAAGCCGGGGCGCAGCGTGGCGTGGCAGAACGTCAACAACCCGAACCCCAGCCCGCCCGCCGCCCCGGCGCCGGGGACCTCGCGCGGGTCGTGGCCGAAGGTTTCCGCGCAGACGTCGGCCAGTCGGGTCAAACCCGCTTCGAGGTGGCGCCACTCGGCCTCGTCGCGCAAGCCCTTCTGCGGGCCGTAAACGCGCGTCGCCCCGCGCTCGCCGAGCAGCGGGTTGCGGACGTCGCAGGCGACCGTCACGGGCACGTCGGCGGGAAACGGCGGGTCCGGCGGGACGATGCGGGCGAGCCGGTCCAGGTTGCCGGGCAACGGCTCCAGCTCCGCGCCGCGTTCATCCAGGAAACGGAACCCCAGCGCGGCGGCCAGGCCGATGCCGCCGTCGTTGGTCGCGCTGCCGCCGATGCCAATGAGCACGCGCTCGGCCCCGCTTGCGCGCAGGGCGTGTTGCAGCAGTTCGCCCGTGCCGAACGTGCTGGCCCGCGGCAGGTCCCGGTCCTCGGGTCGGACCATCCACAACCCGCTGGCGGCGGACATCTCGAAGACGGCCACCCGCGCGCCGTCCTGCGCGACCAGGGCGTAGCGGGAAGCCACCGGCCGGCCCAGCGGGTCGCGCACGGTCACGGGCACCCATTCCCCGCCGAGCGCGTCGCGGATGCTCTCGGCCGTGCCCTCCCCGCCGTCCGCCATCGGCAGCCGCTCGAAGGTCAACGGCCCGCGCTCCGTCGCCAGCCACGAGTCGCGCAACCCGGCCTCCATCGCGGCGGCGGCCTCGGCCCCGGTGAGGGAGCCTTTGAACTTGTCGGGGGCGAGGAGGATGTGCATGGGGCGGGAGTGGGCGCACGGAGGATTCGGCCGGGGACCGTCTTCCGCTTGCCGCGGGGTGGGCCGGGCGCACGGATGGCCCCGCCGGAAACCTTCCCGGATGGTCCCGGGGCGGGTCCGGTGGGAGGGCGGCGAATCTTTTTTCAATAAAAACGCGGATTCTTTGTAATGCCGGCCCTGAAATGAACATGAATAGAGTAGAGGGACGCATCCCGCGCCCCGCCACCGTCAACGGCGTGACCTTCCTGGCCCTCGGGGTGCCCGACGATACGAACGCCGCCACCTCGGGCATCTTCACCCTGAACCTCAACCTGTCCTTGTCGGGCAACACCGGCTTCGGCACGACCGCCGGGGCCTACGGCCAACTGCCCACCGCCACCCAGAACCTGCTCCAGAGCGGCTCGTTCTCGCAGAATGACCAGATCAACCTGACCATGAACGGGCTGGTCCCCGGCCAGCTCTACACCTTCGAGTATTGGGCCAACAACGCCGGCAACTTCACGGGTTACGGTTACCAGGTGGACCGGGCTTACTCGGGCACGGCGGCGACCGGCACGTTCGGCCAGGCCATCGCCAACACCGGCACGCCTCTCGGCAACAGCCCGCTGGGAGCCGTGGGGCAGTTCGAGGTTGGCACGTTCACGGCGGACGCCACCAGCCAGTCGGTCTTCTTCACGACCAGGGGGCAAGACGCCGTCGAACTCAACGCCTTCCAGCTTCGCACCGTGCCCGAGCCGAGCACCTACGCGCTGGCCCTGCTCGGCGGCGCGGGCCTGCTCGGGGCCGCGCGCCGCTCCCGCCGCGTGCGCGCCTGAGCGGCTCCGGCCGGGTCGGCGAACCCTTTCCCCGGGTAGAAAGTCATTCTCTACCCGGGGAAAACCATTCCCGCCCTCACTGGCCTCCCTGCCGACCCGAGCGCCCTCATCACCGACCCGGCCGCAGGGTGTGCCGACCCAGCGGTAACGACCGCCGCCCCGGCTGTGGCCGCTCCCGACCCGGGGAAGTCGCCGCCGACCCGGGGAAAGCCACCGCCGACCCGGCCGCCGCCGTGGCCGACCCGGCGCGGCAGCCCGCCGACCCGGGGAGACGGCCCGCCGACCTCGCCGGGGACGGCTGATCCGGGTTGCGCGCCGGGGCGGACCGGGCCATAAGCCGTGCCATGGCAGCCTCTACCTATTACCCCTCCACCAACGACGGCCGCGGCCACTGGTGGGAAAACATCCGCGACAACGGCGCCGACGCCCTCAAGACCATCGGCTTCGCCCCCGCGCAGGTCACGGCCGTCACCAACGACGCCGCCTGGGGCGTTTATGCCTACCTGACCGCGCGCCACGCCTTTGACGACTTCTCCCGCGCCGTCACCGCCTACGCGGACGGCATCCTGCACGGCACGCCGGACGGCCAGTTGCCCGCCCCGCCCGTCGTGCCCGACTTCCCGACCCCGCCGACGGCCGCGGTCCTCGCCGACCTGGAGGGCCGGCGCGAGAAATGGGTCCAGCAGGCCAAGAACCTGCCCGGCTACGACGCCAGCCTCGGCGCGGCCCTGGGCATCGAGACGGCCGCCGCCGGGGCGTTCCGGGACGCCGAATACCAGTGCGAGTTGAGCGGCCTGTCCGCGCCGAACGCGCACACCGTTTCCGGCAAGTTCCGCAAGGCGCGCGGCAACGTGGAGGGCATCAACCTCTACGGCCGCCGGGCGGGGACGACGGCGTGGCAGGGTCTCGGCCGGTTCACGGCGACGCCCTTCAGCGCCAGCGTGCCGGTGGCCGGCCCCGGGCCGGAGGCGTGGGAGTTCCGGGCCGTGGCGGTGCGCCGGGACGTGGAGTTCGGGGTCCCCAGCGTCATCCTGGAGCAGATCGTGCGGCCGTAGGCGTCCGGCAGGGCGGCCTATCCCTAGGCCGCCGCCGTTGTGTCGTCGTCAACGCTTTCCCGCGGCGGGTTGGGGACAACCCGCCCTACCTGCGGCGTCGTCTAGAACTTCAACACATACGTGTAGAACACGTTGAGCAGCGCCATGCAGCACGCCAGGAAGACGGAGTGACCCACGACCCGGCGGAACAGGCGCGGCTCGTCCCCGGCGGCCAGCCCGGTCGCGGCGGCGGCCACGGCGATGGAGCCGAGCGAGATCATCTTGCCCATGACGCCGCCGGCGGAGTTGGCCGAGGCCATCAGCGCCGGGTTGAGGCCGAGCTGGTTGGCGGTGATGACCTGGAGGTTGCCGAAGAGCGCGTTAGCCGAAGTATCGCTGCCCGTCAGGAAGACGGCCACCCAACCGAGCAGCGCGGAGAAGAACGGGAACGCCGCGCCCGTCGCCGCGAAGGCCAGGCCCAGCGTGCCCGTCGCCCCGGAGTAGTTCATCACGAAGGCCAGCCCGAGCACGGCCGCGAAGGTCAGGGCCGGCAGGGCGAGCTGCCGGGCGGTGTCACCGAGGCTCTTGAGGATCCGGCCGGGGGACATCCGAAAGATGAGGCCGGAGAGCACCGCGGAGATGAAGGCCGACGTGCCGGCCGCGCCGAGCCAGTCCAGCTTGTAGCGGGCGGCGTAGGGCGTTTCCTTGGCCAGCGCGGGCGGCATCCGGTGGACGACGTTGTGCAGGCCGGGCCATTCGATCAGCTTCGTGGTCGGGTCCAGCACGGTCGTTTTGAAGGCGGGCAGGCCCCAGAGGACGACGATCACGACCAGCAGGAGGTAGGGCAGCCACGCCATGAACACGTCCCCGCCCGGGTGCCGCCGCAACTGTAGCGTGGGCGCCGGGGCCGCGTTCGGGTCCTCGCCGGCGTGGCGGAAGATGAAGTTATCCTTCGGCTGCCAGACCTTGAAGAGGATGATGAGGGCGACGATGGCGCTCAACGAGGCGACGATGTCCACCAGCTCCGGCCCGACGTGGTTGGACATGTAGAACTGCGCCCCCGAGAAGGCCACGCCCGCGAGAATCGCCGCCGGGAGAACCCCCGTCAGGGCGCGCACGCCGCCGAGGGTCAGCATCAGGTAGCAGGGCAGGACGAGCGAGAAGGGCGCACACAGCCGGCCGGTGTAGGCGGAGAGCGTCGCCAGGGGCAGCCCGGTGATGGAGGCCAGCGTGACCGTCGGGATGCCGATGGAGCCGAAGGCGACCGGCGCCGTGTTGGCGATCAGGCAGAGCGCCGCGGCGTTGAACCGGGAAAAACCCAGCCCGGCGAGCATGGACGCCGCTACGGCCACGGGGGCGCCGAAGCCGGCCGCTCCCTCCATGAACCCGCCGAAGGCGAACGCGATCAGCAACCCCTGGAGCCGCTGGTCGCGCGTCAGCCCGCCGATGGAGTCCTTGATGATCTCGAACTTCCCGGCGTCCACCGTGATCCGGTAGAGGAAGATGGCCGAGAAGACCACCCAAGCGATGGGGAACAGCCCCGTGGCGGACCCGAGCAGGGTCGAGCGGATGGCCAGCCCGACGGGCATCCCGTAGGCGAACAAGGCGATGGCGAGCGCGGAGGCCAGGGCGACGAGGCCGGACATCCACGCCGGCTTTCGCAGCACGCCGAGCATGAAGAGGATGACGACGATCGGCAGGGCCGCGACGAGCGCGGAGAGGGCGAGGGAACCGTTGACGGGGGTGTAGTTATGTTGCCACATGGGGGGAGGCGGCTTTGGGGCTGAGGAGGTTGTTTGGGGGGAGCGCCGGGACGGCTCCCGGGGCGGCAGCAGTAATCAGGATTCCGGCGGTTTTGGGAAGGAGTTTGTGCGGGAAAGTTCGGCCGCGGGTTCCCGGCGGTAGGCCTCCGCCAGCAGGCTGACGGGGTGGCGCACGGCGACGCCGCGCAGGTTCGTGCGCGTCCGCAGGCCGTTCTCCAGTTGCAGGTGGCAGCCCGGGTTCGCCGTGGCCACGCAGGTCGCGCCGGTGGCGGCGACGTGGCGCAGCTTGCGGTCGAGGAGCTGGGCGCTCATCTCGGGCTGGACCAGGTTGTAGATGCCGGCGGACCCGCAGCACCACGTGCTCTCGGGAAGCTCCGTCAACGTCAGCCCGGGGATGGCGCGCAGTAGTTCACGTGGTTGCGCCGTGATCCGCTGACCGTGGCAGAGGTGGCAGGCCTCGTGGTAGGTCACGGGATTTTGGACTTTGGATTGGGGATTTTGGATTGGGGTGCGGAAGCCGATCTCGACGAGGTATTCGGTGATGTCCCGGCACTTGCGGGACCACTCGGCGGCGCGCTCGCGGTAGGCCGGGTCGTGCTCCAGCAGCCGGCCGTAGCCCTTGAGGTGCCCGCCGCAACCGGCGGCGTTGGTGATGACGGCGTCGAGCTTCGTCAAGTCGAAGAGGTCCAGCGAGCGCCGGGCCAGGGCGCGGGCGGTGTCGAGCTCGCCGTTGTGGGCGTGGAGCGAGCCGCAGCAGGGCTGCACGGGCGGGGTGACGACCTCGCAGCCGTTCGCCAGGAGGGCGTCCACGGTGTCGCGGTTGATGTCCGAAAAGACGAGGTCCTGCACGCAGCCGGTCAGCACGGCGACGCGGCGCCGCGCCGCCCCGTCGGCCGGGCGCTCGACGGGGCGGATGAGGTCGTGGGAGAACTTCGCGCGGACCCGCGGCGTCTGCGGCTCCAGCTTGCGGAGACGCGCGGGCAGGAGGGCCGTCAACCCGAACGTGCGGACCACCCATTGCACCCCGCTGGCCTGGTAAACGCGCAGGAGCCGGCCGAGGAACCGCAGCAGGCGCGGGCGGGTGAACAGCCCTTGCAAGAGCAGGCGCCGCGTCCAGTCCCGCGTGGGACTTTGGAGGGTGCCGGAGCGTTCGGCCTCGGAGCGGGCCGTTTCAAAGAGTTGCGCGTAGTCCACGCCCGCCGGGCAGGCCGTCTGGCAGGCCAGGCAGCCGAGGCAGAAATACATCTCCTCCGCGAAGGTCTTCGTCGCCTCGAGCCGGCCGTCGGCGATGGCCCGCATCAGGCCGATGCGCCCGCGCGGGGAATTGCGCTCGTTGCGCGTGGCGTCATACGTCGGGCACGTCGGCAGGCACAGGCCGCAGTGCATACACTGTTGGAGGACGCCGTAATCCAGCGTTCGCAGGGAGTCGTGGGAGGAACTCATGGGGGTCCGGCAATCGGGGGTTCAATGGGCTTGGGGTGCTCCTCCACGTAGACCGTGGGATTTCCGCCACGCACCCAATGGACGGCGAGCCGGCCGCATCGGGAGCAATGGAGGACCGTCCGGGCCGCCCGGATAAACTCTCTGCTGGTTAACGGCTCGGGCAGAGCGTCAAATTCATCATCACGGATGAGGAGGTAAACCTTGGTCCCGCTGAACAGGTTGGTGTGAATCAGGTTGCCGCATTCGCAGCGCATCCAGGAAGCCATGGAAGGTTAAAGGTCGAACATCTTTCCCGAGTTCAGCACGCCCCGGGGGTCGAACGCCCGCTTCAACACGCGGGAGACGCGCAGGTTGAGGTCGCCGATGGCGCGGGGCAGGAAGCTCTTCTTGGCTAGGCCGACGCCGTGCTCGCCGGTGATCGTTCCCCCGAGCCGCAGGGCCTCGTCGAAGATCGCTTCCAACGCCCGCTCGACGCGGTGCATCTCCTCCTGGTTCCGCTCGTCGGTCAGGAAGGTCGGGTGCAGGTTGCCGTCGCCCATGTGGCCGAAGATGGCGACCTTCAGCCGGTGTTTCGCGGCCGTTTCCTGACAGAAGCGGACCATCTCGGCCAGCCGCGAGCGGGGGACGGTGACGTCCTCCAGGATGGTCGTCGGGGCGACGCGGGCGACGGCGGGCAGGGCGTTGCGGCGGGCGGAGGCGAGTTTCAACGCCTCGGCGGCGTCCCGGGCGACGTGGACCTCGCGGGCGCCGCCCCCGCGGGCGAAGCGCTCCATCGCGGCGGCTTCCTCCTCCACGGCGGCGGGGTGGCCGTCCGTTTCCATCAGGAGCACGGCCTCGGCGTCGAGCGGCAGGCCGATGTGGGCGAAGTCCTCGACGCAGCGGATGGTGGTGCGGTCGAGGAACTCCAGGGTGCAGGGGATGATCCGGGCGGCGATGATGGCCGACACCGCGGCCGCGGCGGCGTCCATCCGGTCGAAGGTGGCCAGCAGAGTCCGCCGCGCGGCGGGTTTGGGAATGAGTTTCAGGAGAACCTTCGTGATGACGCCCAGGGTGCCCTCGGAGCCGACGAACAGGTCCTTCAACGAGTAGCCGGCCACGTCCTTGACGCACTTGTTGCCCGTCCAGACGACCTCGCCGGTCGGGAGAACGACCTCCAGGGCCATGACGTAGTCGCGGGTGACGCCGTATTTCAGCCCGCGCAGGCCGCCGGAGTTTTCCGCCACGTTGCCGCCGATGGTGGACACCTTCATCGAGCCGGGGTCGGGCGGGTAGAACAGGCCGGCGCGCTCGGCCTCCTCCGAGATGCGCAGCGTGATGACGCCGGGCTCGGCGAGCAGCGTCAGGTTCGCCGTGTCCACCTCCAGCAGCCGGTCCATCTTCGTCAGGCACAGGACGACGGCGCCAGGCGTCGGCACGCTGCCGCCACTCAGCCCCGTGCCGGAGCCGCGGGTGACGACGGGGAAGCCGACCTCCGTCGCCAGCCGCAGGAGGGTGCCGACCTCTGCGGGCGTGGTCGGGAAGACAACCGCGCGCGGCATCTGGTGGAGGGCCGGGGTGCCGTCGAAGGCGTAGGCCAGCAGGTCCTCATGGGCCGTGAGCAACTGCCCGTCCGGCCGGGCAAGGGCGTGCGCGAGGCGGGGGAACAGCTCGGGGTCCGTCACAAGACATGATGCGTTTGCGGGGGGCGGCGCGGACGCCCCTCCAGGGTGGCCGGCGGCCTCGGAGGGCCGTCCGCCTTGGCATTTTGCCCGGTCCGCAGAGTCCAAACCGTCCCCGGCCCGCGATGTTCTTACGTTGACACCGTTTCCATCCCCCCGGGAACGGCTGGGACCGCTTCCCCCCGCGGTTTCGTTTCCCCCTCCCTCCCCCCCTCCCCTCATGCCTTCCTTCCTCGACCGCGAAGCCACCGTCGCCGGCCCCGGCTACTCCCGCTGGATGTTTCCCCCCGCCGCCATCGCCGTGCAGATGTGCATCGGCGAGGTTTACGGCTTCAGCGTGTTCAACGTGCCGTTGACCCGGGTGCTCGGCATCACCAAGTCCGTCAAGGACCAGGATTGGACGATCCCGCAGGTGGGCTGGGTTTACTCCCTGGCCCTCATCATGCTCGGGCTCTCCGCCGCGGTGTTCGGCAAGTGGGTGGAGCGCGCCGGCCCGCGCAAGACGATGGTCGCCAGCGCGCTGTGCTTCTGCGGTGGCCTGTGGATCGGCGCCCTCGGCATCGCCTGGCACAGCATCGCGCTGCTCTATCTCGGCTACGGTGTCATCGGCGGCATCGGCTTGGGCCTGGGCTACATCGCGCCCGTTTCCACGCTGATGAAATGGTTCCCCGACCGTCCCGGCATGGCCACCGGGTTCGCCATCATGGGCTTCGGCAGCGGCGCGCTGATCGGCGGTCCGCTCGGGGTGCAACTCATGGACCACTTCAAGAGCGCCACCTCCGTCGGCGTGGGCGAGGCGTTTCTGGCGATGGGCGGGCTCTACATCTTCGCCATGCTCTTCGGCGCGACCATCGCGCGGGTGCCGGCGCCGGGCTGGAAGCCGGAGGGCTGGACGCCGCCGGCGAAGAACGCCAACGCCATGATCACCTCCTCACACGTCTCCGCGGACGAGGCACTCAAGACGCCGCAGTTCTGGCTGTTGTGGATGGTCCTCTGCATGAACGTCTCCGCCGGCATCGGCATCCTCGGCCAGGCGTCGCTGATGACGCAGGACATGTTTGGCGCCAGCGCGGCCGTCGCCGGCGGGCTGGTCGGGCTCCTGTCCATCTTCAACATGGCCGGCCGGTTCCTCTGGTCTTCCACGTCGGATTACACTGGCCGCAAGGGCATCTACCTCGTGTATTTCCTGCTCGGGCTGTGCCTTTACCTGCTGGTTCCGCAGGCGCAGCGGCTGGGCAACGTGACCATGTTCGTCGCGCTGACCTGCATCATCATCTCCATGTATGGCGGCGGCTTCGCCACGATCCCGGCGTATCTGCGCGACATGTTCGGCACCTACCAGGTCGGCGCCATCCACGGCCGGCTCA
>CAXTFX010000057.1:0-14303 GCA_964243185.1 uncultured Chthoniobacterales bacterium | reverse complement strand
CTCCGTGATGGCCTTGGCGCGGGCCTGCGCGTAGGCGTTGTCGTGCGGCAGGAACGTCATGCCCACGCCGAGGTCGGTTTCCTTGTAAACGTGGTGGCCCAGGCGGCTCACGTCCTTGGACAACAGCTTGTAGGGCAACTGCGTGAGGACGCCCGCGCCGTCGCCGGTTTTCGCGTCGGCGTCCAGGGCGCCGCGGTGGGTCAGGTTGCACAGGCTGGTCAGCGCGTGGCGGAGGACTTTGTTGGAGCGTTTCCCCGCCACGTCGGCGATGAAGCCGACGCCGCAGGCGTCGTGCTCGAAATCGGGGTGGTAGAGCGAGGCGGCGCGACCGGCCGCTTCCAGCATGGATTCGTTCATAAGGGGTGGACGGTGCGAGCGAAGGACCGAATCGGAGCTACCCTGGAAACCCTGGGCGTCTGCCCGTGCCGGCCCGGCACGGGCAGACGGCGCATCATGGGCCGGCCGCGCCCCGGCGACAAGGGGAAAGCCCGCGCATTTTTCGTCCGGTGGCGGCGCCGGTTTTCCCGCCGGGACCGCTTGCCGGGGGCGGGGCGTTTCCCTATGCTCTGCCGGAGGGCGGCCCCGGTTGCCCGCGCGGCCGAAACATGAGCGCCGATCCCCGCTTCCCAGATTCGACCCCGACCGCCGATCCGGCCGGCTCGTCCCTGCCGCCGACGCTGCCCTTCCACCCCGGCACGAACGACACCGACGCGGCGGGCCCGCCGACCTTCGTCCCGGCCCGGCCGGCGGGGGCGCCGCGGGCCGCCCCGGTCCTCCCGGTGGCCGCGGCTCCGGCGGACGAACCCGGGTCGGACCGGCTGGACCACTACGAGATCCTCCGGCGCGAGGACGGCCGCCGGTGGGAGCTCGGGCACGGGGCGATGGGCACGACCTTCAAGGCCCTGGACACGCGCCTGCGCGTCCACGTCGCCCTCAAGCTCATCAACCCGAACCTCCTCGACCGGCGCCCGGCGTTGCGCGAGCGGTTCCTGCGCGAGGCCCGCGCGGCGGCCCGGCTGCGGCACCCGAACGTGGCGGGGGTTTTCCACCTCAACGAGGGGGAGGGCGACGCACCGTGCTTCTACGCGATGGAATTCATCGCGGGCGAAACTTTGGAAAGCCGCGTGCGCCGGGCCGGGCCGCTGCCGCTGCCGCTGGTGCTGGAAGTCGTCGCGCAGGTCACGCGCGCCCTCGTCGCGGCCAGCGCGCAGGGGCTCGTCCACCGCGACCTCAAGCCGGCCAACCTGATGCTCGTCGCCGGGGCGGAGCCGGACCCGGAGCGCGCGGGCGTGCTGGTCAAGGTCATTGACTTCGGCCTGGCCAAGGCCATCACCGACAACGCGGACCTCACGGGCTTGCACGGCTTCATCGGCACGCCCCAGTTCGCCAGCCCGGAGCAGGTCAGCGGCGCGGCGGCCGAGCACGCGCCGGACGTCCGCACGGACATCTATTCCCTCGGGGTGACGCTCTGGTATGCGCTCACGGGGAAGGTCCCGTTCCCCGGCCGCAACCTCGCCGAGATCCACGACCGCCAGCGCCGGCCGCCGCCGCTGGACCATCTCGAAGCGGTGAACGTGCCGGAACCGGTGCGTGAGCTGCTCGCATCCATGCTCGCGCCGAACCCGGTGGACCGGCCGCCGACGCCCTACGCCCTGGCCGAGGCATTGCGCGCGTGCCGGGCCTCCCTGCTGCCCGCGACGGACGCCACGGCCGGGCCGCCGCGCGCCACGTCGGTGCTGGACCTGCCGCTGCACGCCCGCCGGCGCCGGCGGCGGCGCTGGGTGCTGGGCGGGCTGGCGGCGGTCGGCGGGCTGTTGGAGCTGGCGTGGCTGCTCGGGTTCGTCCGCCACCCGGCCGACCGGGGCGGCGGACCCGCGGTCGGGCTGAACCCCGCGGTGGTCACGCCGGAGCGCTCCGTCGCCGTGCTGCCCTTTGAAAACCTTTCCCCGGAGCCGGACAACGCCTTCCTGGCCGACGGCCTCCAGGACGACGTGCTGACTTCCCTGGCGAAAATCCGGGAGTTGAAGGTCATCTCGCGCTCCTCCGTGCTGCCCTACCGCGAGGTGTCCAAGCGCGGCAACCTGCGCGACATCGGCCGGGCGCTGGACGTGGCGCACTTCGTCGAGGGCACGGTGCGCCGGGCGGGCCACCGGGTGTTGGTCAACGTGCAGCTCATTGACGCCGGGAGCGGCCGCCAGCTCTGGGCGCAGAACTACGACCGCACCCTGACCGATTCGTTGACCCTCCAGGGCGAGCTCGCCACCGAGATCGCGGGCGCCCTCCGCGCCACCCTTTCCCCCGAGGAACGCGCCCGCGTCGAGCGCCGGCCGACGGAGAACCCGGACGCCTACGTCCTGTTCCTGCGGGCGCGGGAATACCAGATCCGGCCCGACATCCTGCTCGCGAACCTCCAGGCCGCCGAGCAGCTCTACGGGCAGGCCGTCGCGCTGGACCCCGGGTTCGCCCTGGCCCACGCCCGGCTCTCCCAGACGCGCAGCCGCATCGCCTTCAACTACCAGCCGACGGCGGCGCTCCAGGCCCGCGCGCGGGCGGCGGCCGAGACCGCCCTCCGGCTCCAGCCCGACCTGGGGGAAGGCCACCTCGCGATGGGCTTCTGCCGCTACTGGGCGGACCGGGACTACGACGGGGCCCTGGCCGAGTTCGCCGTCGCGACGCGGGCGTTGCCCAACGAGGCGGAAATCCTGCGCGCCGTCGGCTACGTCCACCGCCGGCAGGGGCGCTGGGCCGAGGCGCTGGCGTCCTTCGAGCGCGCCGCCGTGCTCGGGCCGCGGGACCCGGCGGCGTTGGAGGCGCTGGCCAAGTTCTACCTGGACCGGCGCGACTGGCCGGCGGCGGCGGGGGCCTACGACCGGGCCGCCGCGCTGGTGCCCGAGTCGGTGGACAAGAAGCTGTCCCGCGCGCGGGTGGAACTGCTGTGGCGCGGCGACCTCGGCCCGTTGACGGTGCTGCTGGCGACCGTGCCGCCGGACGTGGACCCGGAGGGGCAGGTGACCTTTGCCCGCTACGACGTGGCGCTCCTGCGGCGCGACTACGCGGAGGCGCGCCGGGTCCTGGAAACCAGCCCGCGCGAGACGCTGCCGCTCGGCGTGGGCACGCCGCTGCACCGGGGGTTCATGGAAGGAATGATCTTCCGGGCGCGGGGCGGGCCGGGGGACGGGGAGCGGGCGCGGGCCGGCTTCGAGTCGGCGCGGGCGCACTACGAGGGCGAGGCGCGGGGCTACCCGCGGGATGCCCTGCGCCACAGCGACCTGGGCCTGCTCTACGCCGCGCTCGGCTGGCGGGACGCGGCGCTGGGGGAGGCGTTCTACGCCGGGCAACTGCGCCCGGAAGCCCGGGACGCCGTCAACGGCGCCACCGTGGCGCTGCGCCTGGCGCGGACCTACGCCTTGCTCGGGGACGCCACCGGGGCCGTTCCCCTCCTCGAGCACCTGCTCACCGTGCCGGTGGACGAGTGGACGGGTTTTTCCGTCCACGACCTGCGCCTGCGGCCGGATTGGGACGCGGTGCGGGGCGACCCGGGGTTCCAACGGTTATTGGCGGCGGGGGGCGGTTCGACGTGACCCGCTTCCCGGGCGAGCCCCCAGCACTACCGCGGGAGGTCTTTCGGCGCGAGGTCGGTGACGAGTTGCTGGAAGCGCGAGTCGCCCCGGAGCGGGTCCCAGCGGGGATTCAGCTTGAGGTCGCCGTAAGTCGGACCGGAGGGACGCGCCGACCGCGCCTGTAACTGCGCGAGGGCCGCGTCACACTCCCCAACCTGGGCGAGCACGGCGGCCCAAGTCAATGCGACCACCGGTCCGTTGAAGCCGTCTTGCTCCGGCGGGGAGATCGCCAAGGCGCGGCGGCCTTCCGCCAGCGCCTCCGCCTTGCGGCCCAGGAGGGCGTCCAACAGGCTGAGGTGAATCCAGGGACCCGCCAAGTCGGGGGTGGCGTTCGCCCGCGCCTCCAGGGCGGGCCGGGCCGCGGTGAAGGCAGCGCGCGCGCCCGCCGCGTCGCCGCGGGCCAGCGCGATCCAGCCTTCCCAGTAGCCGCGGGGGGTGAACACGTTCAGATTGTCGTTCGTCATGAACTCGCCGCGGGTGGAAGCCCCCAACGCCCGCGCCACTTCGGCCGGGTCGTGCCCCCGGATGCCGACCTCCACGCGCTGCACCGTCGTCATCCCGTCCGAATCCTCGCCCGCCGGCACGCGCGCCAGGTAGGCGCGCATCGGTCCGAGGTCCGCCCGTTCTTCCAGCACGAAGCTGCGCGTTGGCCCGCCATGAAAAGATCCTCCGGGTGCGCCGCCAACCACTGGTCCGCCGCGCGGAGAGCCTCGGGGTAGCGGCGCAGGTTAACGAGGGTCCCGGTGACGTAGCCGATGCCTTCGATGCTCTGCGGGTCGAGTTCGGCCACCTTCTGGAACCGGCCGAGCGCTTCCTCCAGTCGGCCCCGTTGGTATTCGACGATGCCGAGGAGGAGAAGGGCCACCGCGTCGTTGGGCAGACCGCGGACGGCGAGCGTGAGCTCGTTGTCGTGCCGGATTTTCAACTGGTAGATCCCGGCGGCCAGGTGGGCCTCCCCGGAGTCGGGCCGCAGGCGGGCGGCGGTTTCCGCGGCGGTCCGCACCGCCTCCGCCCGGGTGGCGGAATGGTCGTAACCGAGGCGGTAGATGCTGGCGTGCAGCTCGGCCAGAGAGGCATACGCCCGGGCAGAGCCGGGGTCGCGGGCCTCGGCCTGTTCCGTGAGGCGAACGGCCTCCGCCAGCCGCTCCGCCGTGACATCCGAGGAGCCGGTCAGACGCTCCGCGCATTGGTAAAGCTCGAAGACCGTCAGGTCGCGCGTCGGCGCCTCGCGGAGGGCCGCCTGCTCCCGCGGGGAGAGCTTGGCCTGGAGCTTGTCGGCGATGGCTTGGGCGACCTCGCTCTGGATGGCGAAGACGTCGTCGAGCGGCCGGTCGAAGACCTGCGCCCAGAGGTGGGCGTCGGTGCGCGCGTCAACGAGCTGGGCGTTGACGCGCACTTTGTTCCCCGCGCGCTGCACGCTGCCCTCCAGCACCCGGGCGACGCCGAGCTGGGCGGCGATCTCACGCAGGTTGCGCGCGGCGCCGGCTTTGTATTGCACGACGGAGGAGCGGGAAACGACCTTCAGGTCGGCGATCCGGGACAGGTCGGTGAGGATCTCATCCTGCACGCCGTCGGCGAAGAAGGCGTTTTCCTGGTCGGCGCTGAGGTTGTCGAAGGGCAGCACGGCGATGCTTTTCTCCGGCGGGGGCACCGACCCGGCGGGCAGCGGAGCGGCGGCCGCCGGCGGCCCCGGCGCCGCGGGTCGGGAGCGCAGGACCCACCAACCGGCTCCCAGAGCGGCGAGCAACCTTGGTCCAACGGTGAACGCCAGCGCGCCGGGGATGGCGCGCGTCTGGCCGGGTGATGACGACGGCGCACCTGCCGTCGCCGACGGCACGGTTGGCACGGGGGCATGAGACAGCTCGCGGCAATGGCGCAGGGCGTCGAGCAGCGCGTGGGGCGTCTGCGGTCGGTCGGCGGGATGGGCCGCGAGCATGGAGGCCAGCACGGCGGCCAACGGCGCGGGGACGTGGGCCGCCGCAAGCTGCGCGGTGGGCAACGGCTGGGAAAGCTGGCGCCCGTGCACCTCCGAGAGCGAGCGGCCCGGGAACGGCAGCTTGCCGGTGAGCGCATACCAGAGGGTGACCCCGAGGGAGTAAATGTCCGAGCGGGCGTCCACGCCGCTCTCGCCGTCGCCGAACTGCTCCGGGCTGGCAAACTGCGGGGTGCCCAGGAAGTCGCCCGCGCCCGTCAGCGGCCCGGCGTCGGCGGCGGCCTTGGCCAAGCCGAAGTCAATCACCTTCACCCGCGCCTCGCCCGCCTCCGCATAATGGCGGCTGCCGGGAGGCGTCTCCGCCGCCTCGTCCGCGCCGGCCACGAGCATCAGGTTGGCCGGCTTGAGGTCACGGTGAACGAGCCCCTGCTGGCTGGCGGCCACCAGGGCGCGGGCCACCTCGATGCCCACTCCAGCGCGAGTCCGACGGGCAGCGGCCCGCGCCGGCGCACGCGGCTTTCCAAAGTTTCGCCCGCGATGAACTCCTTCGCGTAGAACGCCTGGCCGGCCGCCGTTTCCCCGAGGTGGAAAACCCCCGCCACGTTCGGGTGCCGCAGCCGGGCCGCCGCGCGGGCCTCGCGCAGGAACCGCTCGCGGGCGGGCGGGTGGCGGGCGGTCAGGTCAGCGGAGATGACCTTCAACGCGACGTGGTTTTGCAGCCGGGTGTCGAGCGCCTGGTAGGTCACGCCCATCGCCCCGCGCCCCAGCTCCCACGCGCTCTGGTCCTCCCGCGTGAGGATGGCGTAATGCTCCATCTGCATCGCGGTGGGGTAGCCGGCGGACGGGGCCGCCGGTGCCGCCGGGGAAAACGGCCCGCTGGCGAGGAGCGTCGCGGGCAACGGGGGTCGGCGGGATCGTCGGGGGCACAGGCATGGGTATCCTTAAGCTTTAACGGTAAGCGATTTTGACCCCGGGCGTCCAGCGTCCGGCCCACCAGGTTTGGAAACCTCAGTCTTCCTCGGTGACACGCCCCTCCAGCCGGCGGTCCAGGTCGAAGGCGGCGGAGATCAGCGCCAGGTGGCTGAAGGCCTGCGGGAAGTTGCCCAGGTGCTCGCCGGCCGGGCCGACCTCCTCGGAGAACAGGCCGACGTGGTTGGCGTAGCCGAGCATCTTCTCGAACAGGAAGCGCGCCCGCTGCACGTCGCCGCCGCGGGACAGGCATTCGATATACCAGAACGAGCACATGGAGAACGTGCCCTCCTTGCCCGTCAGCCCGTCCTCCCCGCAGTAGCGATAGACCAGGGAGTCGTCCGTGAGCTGCTCGCCGATGGCTTTTAACGTGGACAGCCAGCGCGGGTCCGTGGGCGAGATGAACTTGATGAGCGGCATCAGCAGCGTGGAGGCGTCCAGCGCGGTGCCGCCCCTGGTTTGCACGAAGGCCCGCTGCTTCGGGTCCCAGAAGTTCTCGAACACGTCCGCGTAGATGGCGTCGCGCGCGCGCATCCAGCGGTCCATCGGCGCGGGCAGGCTGCGCTTGAGGGCCAGGCGCACGCCGCGGTCAATGGCCGCCCAGCACATCACCCGGCTGTAGAGGAACTCGTGCTGGCCGCCGCGCACCTCCCAGATGCCCTCGTCCGGCCGCGGCCAGTTCTCGCAAACCCAGTCCAGCAAGCGGGTGAGGTCCATCCACAGGTCGTGCGAGATGGGCCGGCCGAATTTGTTGAACAGATAAACGGCGTCCATCAGCTCCCCGTAGATGTCGAGCTGGAGCTGGGTGGCGGCGCCGTTGCCGACGCGCACCGGGCGGGAGCCGCGGTAGCCCTCGAGGTGGTCCAGCGTCGTTTCCGTCAGGTCCGCCCGGCCGTCCAGCCCATACATGATCTGGAGGGCGCCGCCGGCGGGCATCTCGCGGCAGCGGGCCTCGATCCAGTCCATGAACGCGGCGGACTCCTCGTGGAACCCCAACCGGCTCAGGCCGTAGAGGGTAAACGAGGCGTCGCGGATCCAGCAGTAGCGGTAGTCCCAGTTGCGCCCGCCGCCGACGCTCTCGGGCAGCCCGAAGGTCGGCGCGGCGACGATGGAGCCGTGACGCTGGGAGACGAGCAGCTTGAGGGTCAGGGCCGAGCGGTAAACCTGCTCCCGCCAGCGGCCGGTGTAGGTGCAGCGGTCAATCCATCGGCGCCAGTAGTTGAGCGTGTCCTTGAAGGCCCCGCGGACGAACTCCACCGGGTCGCCGCCGGGCAGGTCGTCCCCGTCTTCGGGCCGGACCTCTTCCAGGATGAACGCGGCCTTCTCCCCGGCCTTCAGGGTGAACTCCAGCGTGGCGTCGTTCTCCTCCGCCCCGCCCGCCCGCAGCGGCCGGTCCGCGGCGACGGAGCGCAGGCGCAGGGTCAGACTTTCCGAGGCGAACAACATTTCCCGGCCGCCGTGGCGAAGCTCCGCCCGGTGCGGTGCCCGGCCGTAGTCGAAGCGCGGGGCGCACTCCAGCCGGAAGCGCACCTCGCCGCGCACGCACTTGACCCGGCGCACCAGCCGGCCCGGCGCCCGCGGGCGGCCGTCGCCGGCGCGGTGCTCGGAGATGGGCATGAAGTCGGAGATTTCCGCCACGCCGTCGGCGGACAGGAAGCGGGTGAGCAGGATGTTGGAGTTGGAGAGGTAGAGCTGGCGCGTCCTGGCTCCGTCCAGCATGGGCGTCAGCGCGAAGCGCCCCCCGCGCCGCCGGTCGAGCAGCGCGGCAAAGACGCTGGGCGAGTCAAAGTAGGGAAAACAGAGAAAGTCCACCGACCCGTGCATCCCGACTAGGGCGATGGTCTGGAGGTCCCCGACGACGGCGTAGTTCTCGATGGGTTGGTAGTCGGCGGGGTTCATGGGAAGGGGGCCGCCCGGCGGGCGGAATGCCGAAGTCCGAAGGACGAAACCAGAAATATTGACCGCTGACCAGGGTGGAATGCGCGCGCCGAACCCGGGGGACGCCAGCATTCTTTCGGGCTTCGTCCTTCGGACTTCGGCATTCCGCGCGGCGCGCGGTTGACATCCCACCCGGCCCCTGCCTAAAGAGGGCCGCTCCCCACCAACGCACACCATGCAAATCCACGTTGCCAAGAACGGCCAGCAGACCGGCCCCTTTGACGAAGCCCAAGTTCGCGAGAAACTCGCCGCGGGCGAGTTCACCCCGACCGACCTCGCCTGGCACGCCGACCTCGCCGGTTGGCAGCCGCTCTCCACCCTGTTCCCGACCGCTGACCCCGCCGCCCCCGCCGAGCCCGCCCCGCCGGCGGCTTCTCCGGTCGCCGCGGTGCCCGTGTTCCCGGGGGGTGGCAGTGCTGCCGCCCTGCCCCCGGCGTCCCCGGCCTACGGCGGTGGCTACACGCCGCTGCCGGTGGCCGGTGTCCCCGGCCAGTTGCCCCCGCCGCAGTTCTATAACCCGGCCGGGCTGGCTGACCCGAACCTCGCCGGCCGCGGCGCGCGTTTCCTCGGTGCCTTCATTGATGGCATCCTGCTGTCGCTGTGCATGGCGCCCGGCTACGCGCTGCTCTTCCTCGGCAGCACCTCGCGGGATGCGGACGGCAACCCCAACGGCACGAGCATGGCCCTGCTCGGCACCGCCGGCTACCTCCTGGGCGCCGTGGTTTACCTCGTCATCCAGGCGTTCCTGCTCTCCCGCACCGGCCAGTCCATCGGCAAAAAGGTCGCCGGCACCCGCGTGGTGAAAGTGGACGGCTCCCCGGCGGGCTTCGTCGGCGCCTTCCTGATGCGTAGCTTCGTGGCCTACCTGCCCAACCTGATTCCCATCCTCGGGTTCCTTTACGCCATCACGGACATCTGTTTCATCTTCCGGGCCGACCACCGTTGCATCCACGACCTGATCGCCGGCACCAAGGTGGTGCGGGCCTAAGCTCCGTCCGCCAACGGACCGAGGTGCCGCCGCATCGCCTCCCGCAACGCGGGGCGCACCTGGGCGGCGAGGACCTCGTTGGCGAAACCGACCCACGCCACGCTACTCACCGTGTCCAGGGGAACGTCCAGCGCGCCGCCGAAGGGTTGTTCCACCACGCCGCCGGCCTCCTCCAGCAGGAGCGCCGTGCAGATGTCATAGGGGTGGCAGTGGATGACGGGCGGGATGCCCAGGGCCGCGTGGACCAGCGGGCGGAGGTCCCCGCACATCCGGTCGTGACCGGCGAGCAGCTCGTAAATCTGCCCGCCCGTGCAGATGTATTGGTCGTCGAACACCACCAGCCCGGCGCCGAACTCCGCCCCGTAGAGCGCCGCCCAGAGGTCTTCCTCGATTTGCGCCGTTAGCGCCTTGCCCTCCGGGAAGTAGCGGGCCAGCGACGCGAACCCGTGCCGGAAATCCGTCGCCCGCGAGGGCCGCAGCGTGAGTGGAACCCGTTCGCCGGAGCGCACATCCACGCCTTCTGCCACGACCTGGCCCGCGCCGCGGACGGCGGAAACCTGGTCGGAGCGCCACTGCTTGGTCGTGGGCAGCTCCGTCATCGCCGCCACCGCGATGTCGCCGAGGTGCGTTGCCGCCCCGCGTTGGGGCGCCAGCCCGGCCAGCACCCAGGCGGAGCGCTTGTCGTGCATCAGCCCGCGGGTGCCGTCCACCGGGTCGAGGATCAGCCGGAACGCCGTGGCCTCCGCGGAGGTGCCGGCCGGGAAACAGGGCGGCGCCTCGTCGGGGATGCCTTCCATGACGAGTTGGACGGGCCACCCGCGGGGCCAGTGGGTCGTTAACCACTCCAGGACGGCATCTTCGGAGACCTTATCAATGGCATAAATGGTGTCCGCGGCGGTGACGGCGGCCACGGCCGAGAGCGTCTCGCTGTCGGTGCCGAGCCGGGCGGCGAGCACGGCGTCGCGGAGGTGATCCTGCAACCGGCACAGGAGGACGCGGGCGCGTTCGAGGTCGGCGTCAGGGGCGAGCATGGCGGTGGGGTTTATCCGCAGACTACGCAGATTATGCAGATTATTTTTATGAGGTAGCGAAAGGCCGGAGACGCCGTTGGTTGAAACTCTGAATCCCTTCTGAATAATCTGCGTAATCTGCGGATAAAATCCGCCCCGCCTATGCCCTGGGTTTACCTCCTTCTCGCCGGCCTCACCGAAATCGCGTGGGCCGTGGGCCTGAAATACACCGTGGGCTGGACCCGCCTCTGGCCCAGCGTAGGGACGACGGCGTTGATGATCGTCTCGTTCAGCCTGCTGTCCCGCGCCGTCGTGACCCTGCCGCTGGGCACCGCCTACGCCGTCTGGACGGGCATCGGCGCCGCGGGCACGGCCCTGGTCGGGATGTGGTGGTTCGGCGAGGCTCGCGACGTGGCCCGGCTGGGGTGCATCGCCCTGATCGTCGCCGCGGTGGTCGGCCTCAAGTTCCTCTCCCGCTCCCCCTGAAAACCCATGCACCCGTCCCCTGAAACCCCCCCGCGCACCGTCGGCATCCTGATTTTTCCCGACGTGGAGGTGCTCGACTTCTGCGGCCCCTTCGAGGTGTTCTCCGTCACCCGGCTGGACGAGGCCCGGCGCCGGGAAACGAACTCCCCGTTTCGCGTCCTGCTCGTGGCCCCGACCCGCGCGCCCGTCACCACGACGGGCGGGATGGTCGTCCAACCTCACGCTAGCCTGGACGATTGCCCGCCGTTGGACCTGCTGCTCGTCCCCGGCGGCTGGGGCACGCGGGCGCTGCTGGGGAACGAGCCGCTTCAACGTTGGGTTCAGGAGCGGGCTGCCGCGGCGGAACTGCTGCTGTCCGTCTGCACGGGCGCGCTGCTGCTGGGGAAGGCGGGTCTGCTCGACGGGCGGCGGGCGACGACGCACTGGCAGTCGTTGGACGTGATGGAGAAGCTCACCCCGCGCGCCACGGTGGTCCGCGACGAGCACGTCGTCTTCGAGGAGGGCCTGAACGTCGGCACCTCCGCGGGTATCGCCGCCGGCATTGACCTCGCCCTGCGCGTCGTCGCCCGGCTGCACGGGGAGCCCGTCGCCCGCACGACGGCCCGGCACATGGAATACCCGTTCCCCGAGGATAACCGGCGCCGGGTTTAACGCGGCGGCGCCGGGTTCGCCCGCAGCCACGCCAGCACCTCCACCGCGTGCCCGTCGGGCGGGAACACGGGGTAGAAACAGTGCGTGACGCGGCCGGCGTCCACGACCAGCGTCAGCCGCGGCAGCAGCGTCATCCCGTCAACCTCGAACGTCGGCAGCCGCAGGGCGCGGGTGAACTCTCCGGCGGCGTCGCTCAACAGCGCGAAGGGCAGGTGCAGCCGGGCGACCACCTCCGCCTGGTAGGAGGTGGGCTGCGTGGAGAGTCCGAAAACCGCGTTCGCCCCGGCCGCGCGCAGGTCGGCATGGTGGTCGCGGAAGGCGCAGGCCTCCGG
The DNA here is from genome assembly GCA_964243185.1 of uncultured Chthoniobacterales bacterium. GTDB lineage: Bacteria > Verrucomicrobiota > Verrucomicrobiia > Chthoniobacterales > SZAS-18 > CAXTFX01. Next base: position 2,376 of record CAXTFX010000057.1, on the reverse strand, counting down.
GGTGCAGCCGCGGGCGCCGGGGATGTCGTCCCAGCCCGTGGGCAACTCCTGACCCGGCTCGCCCGTGCGCGGGTAGGCGTAGAGGACGGTCCGGCCCGGCTGGGCGGCGGGCTCGACGTGGCCGCCCCCGGTGGACGGCAGGCGCAGGCCAGGGGGCAGCGCGACCGCGCCCGGAACCTTGAGGTGGTCACACGCGCCGTCATCTACCGGGGCGGGCAGGTCGGCGGGAAGGGTTTGGAAGGCGGTGGAGTTGGACATGGCGGTGGGGAGGGAGGGGGAGTTTACCAAGGAATCTCCTGGCGGTCCCGGAAGAAGCGCCCGGTCAGGTCCGCGGGGGCTTCCGTCGCCAGCCAGACGGCAGTGTCGGCGCCATGTTCGACGGTGCGTTCCGCGCCCGCGCCGCCCATGTCGGTCCGCACCCAGCCGGGGCACATGGTGTTGACGCTGACGCGCTGTGCGCGCGCCCGGAAGGCGGCGGCAAGCTGACGGGTCAGCGCGTTGAGGGCCGTCTTAGAGATGGAGTAGGCCGGGTAGCCGGCTTCCATGTCGTGGAGTTGGCCCAGGCCGCTGGAAAGGTTGACCACGCGGCCACCGTCCGGCGCGGCGGCGAGCAGCCCCGCCACGGCCTGGGTCAACCGCAACGGGCCGTGGAGGTTGGTTTCCAGCGTGCGGGCGAGCCGCGCCGGGTCGAGGTCGAGCACCGTCCCCCCCGGCTCGTCCTCCAGGATGGCGGCGTTGTTGACGAGCGCGTCCAGCCGGCCGCCGGTCCGGGCGCCGAGGTCGGCGGCGGCGCGGGCGATGCTGGCGGGGTCGGCAACGTCCAGGGAAAGGAACTCCAGGTTCTCCGCAGCGACGATGGCTTTTTCCTCCGCGCGAAGCTGTTCCAGCGCGTCTTGCCCGCGGCCGGCGTCGCGGGCGCCGAGGAAGACGCGGAACCCGCGCCGGGCGAGTTGGCGGGCAATCTCGAGGCCGATGCCCTTGTTGGCGCCGGTGACGAGGGCGGTGGGAAGGGAATGGTTCATGTTGATCAAACCGTCACCACGATTTTCCCGTTCTGCCGGTTGCTCTCCATGTAACGGTGGGCGTCGGCGATCTGGTCCAGGGGAAACGTCCGGTCAATGAGCGGGCGCAGCGTTTCCTTCGTGAACCCCTCCGTCAACGCCTTCAGGGCCCGCGCCCGCCGCGCGCGGTCGCCGGTGATCTCGAAGACGTGGAACCCGCGCACCGTCAGCGCCCCGCCGACGACCGGGCCGGCGGCGAGGACGGTGGGCGCCGGGTCCAGCGCGCCATAGACGAAGGCCGTCCCGCCCGGGGCCAGCGCGCCCACGAGCGCGCCCAGGCCGGGGCCGGCCACGGCGTCGAACACCAGCCGCGCGCCCTTGCCGCCGGTGATCTCCCGGAGCCGCGCGCCGAGGTCTTCCTCCGCCGTGGCGACCACGTGGGCGGCGCCGGCGGCCAGCAGCGACGGCCGCTTGTCCGACCCGCGCGTGGTGGCGATGGGCACGGCGCCGACGGACCGCGCGAGCTGGATGGCGGCGTTGCCCACGGAGGAGCTGGCGGCGGTGATGACCACGAGGTCGCCGGCCCTCATGCCGCCGAACTCGACCAATCCGTAGGCGGTCAGGAACGACAGCCACACGGCGGCGCTGCCCTGCGGACCCAGGTTTTCCGGGTAGCGCGTCAGGCTGAAGGTCGGCACGACCGCCTGCTCGGCGTAAACGCTGTAGTCGCGCAGGGAAAACGTGGGCAGCGTGGACACCCGTTCCCCCACCTGAAAGTCCGTGACGCCCGGGCCGACCTTCGCGATGGTCCCCGCGGCCTCGTAGCCCAAACCGGCGGGGAAGCCGCGCGGGCGGTCGAGGTATTTGCCCTCGCGGTAAAGGACTTCGGCCCGGTTGAGGCCGATGGCGGCGACCTGGAGGAGGACCTCGCCGGCCTGGGGCTCGGGGGCTGGCCCCTCTTCGACGCGGAGCACGTCGGCGGAGCCGAACTCGTGGAAGCGGATGGTTTTGGGCATGGTGGTGGTGGGTGGTTGCAACAGGGAAATCGCGCGTCGGGCGCAAAGGGATTGCCTTCCGCCCCCGGCTGCGGCCATTGTCCCGGCCGCCGTATGATGATGTTCGAGCCTCCCCCGCGCACCACCCTCCTGCTCGCCGGGGTGGCGGCGGGCTACGGGCTGCTCGTGTTCGGCGGGCCGGCGCGGGCGAGCCTGCGGGACGCGCTGCGCTGTTTGCGGCGGTTCCCGGCCCTCTGGGCGCTGCCGGCCGTGTTCGGGTTGGGCCAGGCGGCGTTCGGGCTGGCGGCGCGGGTGGCGGAGGCGCGGGGGCGGCCGGCGGAGATCTTCGCGCCGGCCGGCCCGTGGTGGGAGGCGGCCTC
>CAXTFX010000056.1:0-14371 GCA_964243185.1 uncultured Chthoniobacterales bacterium | reverse complement strand
GCCTTCCGCCTGCGGTTCCCGTGGCTGCTGGCGACGGTGGGCAGCGGGACGGTGTGCGCGCTACTGGCCGGGTTCTTCGAGGCGACGCTCCAGCGCTCGCTCGTGGTGGCCTTTTTCCTGACGATGGTTCTCGGGCTCAACGAGAGCGTGGCGATCCAATCCATGACGGTGACGATCCAGGCCCTCCGCACGGCGAAGGTCTCCTGGCGCTGGTTCCTCGGGGCGTTGCGGCGGGAGCTGCCCACGGCCGTCCTCCTCGGGCTGGGCTGCGGGCTGGCGGTGGCGGCGGTCGCCCTCCTCTGGCGCGGGGACGGCCGCGCGGGGGCCGCCATAGGCGGCTCCGTGGCGGGTTCGCTGGTGCTGGCGAGCGGCTGGGGGCTGGCGATCCCGTCGGCGCTCCACGCCCTGAAGCTGGACCCGAAGATCGCCGCCGGGCCGATCACCCTGGCGCTGACCGACGTGGGCGCGCTGGGGCTGTATTTCACCGTGGCCCGGCTGGCGCTCTAGGGACCCGGGGTTGTCCGCGCCAGGGCAGCTACCCGCGATTGCAGTTGAAGAAGCTCGGGGCTCGGTTAAGATTCCCCCACAATGAACAGGCCGCGCCTCCACCCCGGGGGCGCGGCTTTTTCGTTTCATTCCATGAAAATAAAACTCATCGCCGCGCTCGTTGGCACCGTCCTCGCCCTGATCCTCCTCCGCTCCCTCGTCAGCGTGCACACCGTCGCGGGCAACGAGGTCGGCGTGAAGGAAACCTGGGGCGGCGGCGTCGCGCCGGACCCGCTCCCGCCGCGCACGTATGTCTTCGTCCCCGGCTTCGCCACGCGGGTCTATGACTACGACACGTCCTCGCAGGTGTTCGTGATGAACAACCTCCCTTCGCACACCGAGAAAGCCTACCGCGGCCGCGAGACCGACGCCTACAAGGTCCAGAGCGAGGAGGGCCAGGACATGACCATCTCCCTCAACGTCCAGTGGCGCCTGGACCCGGCGAAAGTGGTGGAAATCCACAAGACCGTGCGTAACAACGTGGAGGAAAAGATCCTGCGCCCGGCCGTGATGAGCACCGTGCGCGACGCCGCCACCAAGCGCAAAGCCATCGAGGTGTATTCCGGCGCGGGCCAGGTCAGCCTGCGCCAGGAAATCCTCCAGGCGCTCACCTCCCCCGAGAGCGACCTGCGCCGCCGAGGCATCATCGTAATGAATTTCGTCCTCGAAGGTATCGTCCTGGACACGGAATACATCGGTCAGATCAAGGCCCGGCAGGTCGCCACCCAGAAGAAGCTCACCGCCGACGAGGAGCAGAAAGCCGCCGAGGCCGTCGCCCTGCGCGCCAAGTCCGAGGCCCAGGCGGACTACAACAAGCAACTGGTCGAGGCCGAGCGCGACAAGGCCGTAGGCATCCTCTCCGCCGAGAAGCTCGCCCAGCAGCAGGTGCTCGCCGCCGAGGCGGACGCCAAGAAACAGGTCGTCGCCGCCGAGGCCCAGAAGCAGGTCGCCGTCCTCGCCGCCACCGGCGAGCAGCAGGCCAGCGAACTGAAGGCCCGCGCCATCCTCGCCCTCGGCCAGTCCGAGGCGGAGGCCCAGCGCCTCAAGCTGGCCGCCTACGCCGTCCCCGGCGCGGAGGCGTTCGTGCGGATCGAGGTCGCGCGGAACATCGGCAGCGCGTTCTCCAACATCAAGGGCTTCCTGCCCGCGGACATGAAGTTCAACGTCCTCACCGAGAGCATGGAGAAGTCCGTCAACGTGCTCATGGGCGGCGATCACGCCACCGGCGGCTTGACCCTCGGCGTCCCGGTCAACAACCCGGCCTCCCTCGGCACCCCCGCCGCCGCCCGCCGCTGAGGCCCGCCCACCCCTCGCCCCATGCTCACGCTCATCGAAATCGGCACCGTTTTCGCCTTGGTCGGCGGCACGGTGTTCTACCTCCTGATGCTCTTTCTCTCCAACCGGGAGAAGGTCGTCGGCAACCGTGAACTCCAGCGGCGGGTCGAGGAGCAGGCCGCGCAGATCCAGGCGATGGAAGCGCGCCTACGCTACGTTGAGACGACCCTGTTTAACGGCCACCCCAGGCCCGATCCGCGCCTTCTGGAGGGGGGCTACGGCCTGCCCCCTTCCCGGGTTTGATCGCCCTCCGGCGGGCGGGAGAGATGATCCGGGGATGAACGCGCGGCGGCCGTTCAGATCGGCTTCACGCTGCCGAACATCGCGTCGAGCGCCTTCTTATTGGTGACCTCGGCCTTCTTGGTCACCCAGTAGGTGATCATCATGATCTTGTCCTTGCCGAGGTTGACGAAATACATGCGGATGCTCTCCTCGCCGAACTCGCTCTTGCCGTCCCAGGCGATCATCTTGCCGGGCAGCCCGCTCGCGTCCAGGTCGGTCGTTTGCTCCGAGCCCTTCGTGATCTTGACCTTCTGCTCCTCCAGGAACTTGACGTTCTCGTCAATGAGAGCGTCGAGGCCCTTGGCGTCCGTCACCTCGAAGAAAATCTGCGCCTCCCCGTCCGGGGACAGGCACTTCACCCCTTCGTCCAGGTCCTCCGGCTTCCAGGAGTCCGGGATGTTGACCGAGGCGGCCGGCTTCTCCTCGGGAATCTTGACGGTCTTGGCGGAAACGACGCCCGCGAAGAGCGGAAACGAGAGCAAACAAGCGGCGGCAAACGTGACTTTTTTCATGGGCGAAACAAGGGCTGACACCGACCGGGAAATTATGGTGGAAGGAAACCCCGCCCCCCCGGTCGGAGCGGGGGGTGGGGAAAACGACGCCAGCGGGCGAACGAGCCCCGAGGGCACCGGAGTAGATACCGTTAGCCAGATGCGTGCCGGCCCTCCGAAAATTATCTGGGGAAACGCCGCCCTCACGTCGGACGGTTCTGCCCGTCCGCGCGGACGGAGGTTCCTCCCCCCCGCACGAATTGAGCCACCCGGTCCCAGCGCCGGTTCATGGACACCCGCGGCGGGAGCACCGCCTCGTAGCCCCCCGTCGCCGGGTCCCACGGCTCCAGCGTCCGGCCGGTGGCCGCGAACAAGGCGTTTAACGTGGCCGCGAGGGTTTCCGCCGTGGCCCCCGGCTCCGGCACGAACGGCCGGCCGACGCGCACCAGCACGCTCGGGCGGGACTCCAACAACCATTCGTAACGGATCACCAGCGGGAGCACCTGCGCCCCCGACCGTCGCGCCAGCAGCAGCGCCCCCGGCTTCGCCGTCACCGGCCAATCCGCCGGCAACAACCGCCCCTGCACGAACACCCACGCCAGCCGCCGGGCGTCCTCCCGCAACAACCGCACGGCGTAGCGCACCCCCGGCAGCGCCGCCCGCGGCCCCTCCAGGTCCACGCCGAAGCAACCCATCCAGCGGAAGAACGGGTAACGGCGCAAGTTCTTCTCCTCCATCGCCAGGGTGATGTCCCGCCGCGGCAGCGCCCGGTCCGAGAGCACATAGAGCACGAACCCGTCCCACCAGTTCGAGTGGTTGACGCACCCGACCACCGGCCGCGCCGGGTCCAGCGCCTCCAGGTGCTCCCGCCCGGCCAGCCACACCGCGTGGAAACGCCGCCGCAGGGCGCGGGCGAGGACGCGGCGGAAGACGAGGTTGAAGGGGGCGTTTTTTTGGGCAGGGAGCATTCTAAAAAATCAGAAATCCGAAGCACGAAGTCCGAGACAATCAGAACAAAATCGGGAAATCCTTAAAATCGGGAAACGACGAACTTGCCCAAGGTCGGCCCGTTTCCCGTTTTCCTGATTTACAAGAGTTTAGTTCCGATTCTTGCGGATTTCGTGCTTCGGATTTTCCTCTGGTCCTTCCACGCCCGCCCCGCCAGCACCAGCTTCCGCGCGAAACTCGTCCGCACCCGGCCGCGCAGCACCTCGTAATCGGCTCGTTCCACCTCCTCCAGAATCCCCGCATAGACGTGGCGCATCAGCCAGACGGTGAACTGGCTGCCGTCGTCCGCCAGCAGCGCGATGCCCGGCTCGGCCCGCCGGTAATACTCCCGCGCTCGCGCGACCTGCTCCCGCAACAATCCGCGCAGCGCCGGCGTCACCCGGTCCGCGCCGAGGTCCGTCACGGCGACCCCCCCCGCCGCGAGCTCGTCGGCCGGCAGATACACCCGGCCCATCCGGTAATCCTCGCCCACGTCGCGCAGGATGTTGGTCAACTGCATGGCGATCCCCAGGTCAATCGCCTGCTCCCGGCCGCGGGGGTCCCGCAGCTCGAAGATGCGCGCCATCATCAGCCCGACCGTGCTGGCGACGTGGTAACAATAGTCCCGCAGCGCCGGCCAGTCCGCGAGGGCCACTGGCCCGAGGTCCATCGCCACGCCCCGCAGCAGTTCCAGGAACGGCTCCCGCTCGATCCCGAACCGCCGCACCGCCCACGCGAAGGCCAGGGCAAACGCCGGCTCCGTCCGCTCCCCCGCCCGCATCGCGTCAAACTCCGCGCCCACCCGCGCCAGCGCCGCCGCCACGCCCGCGTCCCCGGCGCCCCGGTCCACGAGGTCATCCGCGTAACGGCAGAACGCATACACCGCGTAGGCCGCCCGCTTTTTTTCTTTGGGCAACGCCACCGAAGCGAAGTAAAACGAGCGCGCGTGCCGGCGGGTCTGCCCGTGGCAGTAGCGGTGGCTGTCGGCGAGGGTCATTTCGAGGTGGACGGCGCGGTCCCCCGCGCCGTTAAGTCGAGGGTAGCGAGCCAGCATCAGGCGCCTCTGGCGCAACCAACGGCGCGGTCCCCCGCGCCGTCCACCTCGAAATGGACCCCGCCCCCGAATCCCACCGCCGCCGCCCGCGCTACCGCGGCACCCACCCGCGGGCGTTCCGCGAGAGATACAAGGAGCTCGCCCCCGATCAGCACCCGGAAACCGTCGCCAAGGTCCTCGCCGCCGGCAAGACCCCCGCCGGCAGCCACCGGCCCGTCCTCCTGCCCGAGCTGCTCGTCCTCCTCGACCCGCGCCCCGGCGATTTCGCCGTGGATTGCACCCTCGGCCACGGCGGACACGCCGCGGCTATCCTGGAACGGATCATAGGACCCGGCGGGCACCTCTTCGGCCTGGACGTGGACGCCGCCGAGCAGGCCCGCACGACCGCGCGCCTCCGTGCTGCCGGCTTCGGGCCGGACGTCTTCACCCCCCACCGCGGCAACTTCGCCGGCCTGCCCGCCGCCCTGGCCCAACACGGCCGCCCCGACGGCGCCGACCTCGTCCTGGCCGACCTCGGTGTGTCCTCCATGCAGCTTGACGACCCCGCCCGCGGCTTCTCCGTCAAGCACGCCGGCCCGTTGGACATGCGCCTGAACCCCGCCCGCGGCCTCTCCGCCCGGGACTGGCTCCGGCGCGCCGCCCCCGCCGCCCTCGCCCGCGCCCTCTCGGAAAACGCCGACGAACCCCGCGCCGAGCCGCTCGCCGCCGCGCTCGCCGGTCGGGATTTCCCCACCACCCGCGCGTTCGCCGAGGCCATCGCCGCCCGCGTCCCCCGTGAACCGGACCGTGAGGACACCGTCCGCCGCGTGTTCCAGGCGATCCGCATCGCCGTGAACGACGAGTTCGGCGCCCTGGACACCCTCCTGCGCGTCCTGCCGGGTTGCCTGAAGCCCGGCGGGCGCGTGGCCATCCTCAGCTTCCACTCCGGGGAGGACCGCCGCGTGAAGGCGCACTTCCGCGAGGGTGAGCGCACCGGGGTTTACATCGCCACCTCCGACGAGCTCCTGCGCGCCGGCCCGGAGGAGCGCCACGCCAACCCGCGGAGCACCGCTGCCAAAGGACGTTGGGCGGTGCGGGCGCCCGCCGGTTAGCCCCGCGCAAACGCCAGCAGATCCGCGTTCAACTCGTCCTTGTGCGTCAGGTGCAGGCCGTGCGGCGCGTCCTGGTAAACCTTGAACTCCGCGTGCGGCAACAGTTTGGCCGCCTGCGCCCCGCTGATGGCCAGGGGCACCGTCTGGTCGCTGTCCCCGTGAATGATGAGCATGGGCGTCCCGCGTGCAGCCACCGCGGCGAGGTCCTCGCGGAAGTCCGTCTCCCCGAACGCCCGCACGCAGTCCCGCGTCGCCTTCGGGGACGCCGGCATGGCCATCTGGAAGGTCCAGTCCAGCGTCGCCGACGACACGGGCACCCGGTTCAACACGCCGCCCGTGCCGTAGAACATCTTGCCGAAGCCCGACAGGAAATCCGCCCGGTCCTTCTCCAGCCCGGCGATCATGCCGTCGAACACCGACGGGTCCGCGCCGGCCGGGTGCTCTGCCGTCTTGAGCATGAACGGGGTGACGGCCGCCACCAGGACCGCGCGGCTGACCCGGCCATCCCCGGCGTGCCGGCCCAGGTAGCGGGCCACCTCGCCACCGCCCATCGAGAAGCCGACCAGCGTCACGTCCCGCAGGTTCAGGCCGTCGAGCATGGACTTCAAATCGGCGGCGAACGTGTCGTAGTCGTAGCCCGTCCACGGCTGGGAGGACGCCCCGAAGCCGCGCCGGTCGTAGGCGATGACCCGGCAGCCGTTGGCCGCTAGGAACGTGCTCTGGTATTCCCACATCCGGTGGTCCAGCGGCCAGCCGTGGATGAGGACCACGGGTCGGCCCGCCGGGTCGCCCAGGTCCACGTAGTGAAGGTGAACGGGGTGGCCGGCGGGGTCGGGGGCGGTTTGGACGTTGGGCATGGTGCCGCTGTAAACGCGGGCCCCCGGCACGGTGGCCGGGCGGGTCAGGCCGCCGTGACGGCCGCCGGCGCGGGGATCACGCGGTCGAGCACCTTGGCGCTGCTCATCACCCCCGGCAGGCCGGCGCCGGGGTGGGTGCCGGCGCTGGCGAAATACAGGCCGCGCACGTCCTCGCTCACGTTGTGCGGGCGGAACCAGGCGCTCTGCGTCAGGATCGGCTCGAACTGAAAGGCGCTGCCGGCGTAGGCATCCAGGTCGCGCTCGAAATCCTTCGGCGTCATGATGCGCTGCGTGACGATGTGTTTCCGCAAATCCGGGCAGAGGGCGGGGATTTCCAGGGAGGCGAGGATGGCGTCGGCGTAGCGGTCCTTCATCACGTCCCAATCAATGTCCCCGCGCAGGTTCGGCACGGGAGACAGCACGTAGAAACACTCGCAACCCGGGGGCGCCAGGGTGGCGTCGGTGCGCGTCGGGGCGTGCAGGTAGAGCGAGAAATCTTCGGCGAGGATCTTGTTATGGAAGATGTCCCGCAACAGTTTCTCGTAGCGTTTCGTCAAAACGATGGAGTGGTGCGCGAGGTGCTCGTAGGTGCGGTTCGTGCCGAAGTAAACGACGAATAAACCCATCGAATAACGCATCTTCTCCAGCCGTTTATCGGTCCACTTGCGCCGGTATTCGGGGGCGACGAGACGGCGGTAAGTGTTGGCCACGTCGCCGTTGGAAACGACGACCTGCGCGGGGAACGTTTCCCCGCCTTCGACGCGCACGCCGGCGACGGCGCCGCCCCTGACTTCGATCTGCTCGGCGCGCGTGTTGAGGTGCAGCGTGCCGCCCATGTCCTGGAACAGCTTCGTCAATGCGTGGACCACGGCGCCGGTGCCGCCCATCGCGAAGTGAACGCCCCACTTGCGTTCCAGGTAGTGGATCATCGAGTAGATGGAACTCGATTGGAACGGGTTTCCGCCGATGAGCAGCGGGTGGAAGGAGAAGACCTGACGCAGTTGCTCGTTCTTGAGGTATTTGGAGATGAGTTGATAGACGGACTTGTGCGATTGCAGCCGCACGAGGTCCGGCGCGACTCTCACCATGTCCCAGGGCGTCGAGAACGGCTGGTCGGCGAGTTCCGTGAACGCTTTGTCGAAGATGGCGCGGCTCCGGTCCACGAACCGGAGATAACCATCCACGTCGGACGGCTCGAACCGCTTGATTTCGGCGATGATCTCGGCCTCGTCGCCAGTGTAGTCGAACACCCGGCCGTCGTGGAAGACAATGCGGTAGAAGGGGTGGCAGGGAACGATGTTGAGATAGTCCGCCGTCTTGCGGCCGGCGAGGGCGAAGAGTTCGTCAATCAGGAACGGCGCCGTGATAATGGTCGGGCCAGCGTCGAAGGTGAAGCCGTCTTGTTTATAAACGTAGGCCCGCCCGCCGGGGGCGTCGCGCATCTCCAAGAGGATCGTTTGGTAGCCGCGCGCTTGCAGCCGGATGGCGGAGGCGATGCCGCCGAAGCCACTGCCGATGACGATGGCGGGAGGTTGGGAAGAGAGAGTCATGGAGAGAGGGGGGAAGCATTAATGTGTCCCACGCAGAGGTTGCGTAGGTCGCAAAGGGGTGGAGGAGAGGTGATGAGGAGATGGAAGCGAGGGTAACTTTTTCCACCCGGGTCCTTCTTTCTCTCCCCCTTTGCGACCTCCGCGGCCTCTGCGTGGGGCAATTCAGGCGTGGCTCGCGCCTCCGGTCGCCCCGCGCATCATGCGGATGAGCCCCGCCAAGCCTGCCCGCACCGGCTCGGGGAACGTTTCCACCCGCGCGGCGGTGTCAGCCTCGGCGAACAGGCTCTCCATGCGGTCCGACAGTTGGCCGATGGCGCCGCTCTTCGCCACGAGGTCGCGGGCCTTGCCGACCTTGGCCTCGCTGGGCGGCTCGCCGTGGTCGAGGCAGAGCTGGAGCATCCCCTGGTCGCTCTCGTTGAGCCGGTCGAAGGCGGTGCGGGCCAGGAGCGTCTTCTTGCCTTCGAGCACGTCGGAGGGAATCTCGGCGTCGGACACCTCGAAGCGGGCGAACTCTTGCAGGTCGTTTTGAATCTGGAACGCCAGCCCCGCCGGCCGGGCGACGCGGCCGAGCGCCGCCAGGGTTTCCGCGTCGCCCACGCCGGCGAGCAGGGCGGCCATCGCCAGGGGGCATTCGACGGTGTAGAGCGTGGTTTTGAGCCGATACATCTGCTCGATCTCCAGGACGGACACCCGGGAAACGTCGCGCGTGCCGTGGATGATGTCGGCAACCTCACCGAAGCCCGTTTCCACCATGCAGCCGAGCAGCAGGGACGCCAGCCGGAGGCGCAGGGCGGGATCAATGCCGGGGGCTTCCAGCAAACAGCGCTGGGCCAGGGCGAAGAGGATGTCGCCCATGACCAGGGCCAGGTTCCGCCCGGCGCGGCGGCGGTCGGAGAAGGGCGTCAGCCGGTGCTCGATGACGCGGTGGAGCGTCGGCAGGGCGCGGCGCAGCTCCGAGCGGTCAATGATGTCGTCGTGGATGAGGATGAAGGCGTGGAGCAACTCCAGGCTGGCGGCGATGGGGAGGAGGAAGTGGGAAGTGGGAAGTGGGAAGTGGGAAGTAGAACCGCTGTCGGTGACCTGCTTCCCTAAACTTCCCACCTCCGACTTCCCTCTTCCCACTTCCACAAAGATGCGGTGGGCAAGGAGGAAGAGCAACGGGCGGAGACGTTTGCCGGGGCGGCAGGCGAACTCGCGCAGGTCGTCGTAAAGGGTGGTGAACGTCGGGTGGGCGTCGGCTCCGGCGACCCCGCGCTGGTCCTGGAGCCAACCCGACAGGAAAGCGTCCAACCCGGTGCGCAGGCCGCGCAGCTCCTCGGCGCTGGGGAGGGTGACGGACCCCGCGGGGGAAGACGAGCGGGCAGGGGGGGCGACGGTGGCGGGCACGGGGCTTTCTTACGCAATCGCCCCGCGCGCCGGATGCGGAGGGACCGCGCTTCGCGCGGAATGACGCAGCCGGAAGGAGGAAGCTCGATTCTCCCTTTCGTCGTTTGTCATTCGTCGTTTTGCCTTAGCTTCTCCCATGTCCTTCGTTCACATCCTCGCCGCCCTGGCCCGCGGGGAGCTGCCCACGCCGGCCACGCGCCGGCTGGCCCGGCTGCTGGCGCCGTGCGACGACCGGGCGCTGGAGGCCCTCGCCGCCGAGGCCCGCGCGCGCACGCTCCAACACTGGGGGCGCACGATGCGGCTGTTCGCCCCGTTGTATCTGTCCAACGAGTGCGTCAACAACTGCCGCTACTGCGGTTTCTCGCGCGACAACGACGCCATCCTGCGGGTGACGCTGGAGATGGAGGGCGTGCTGGCGGAGGCGCGCCACCTCGCCGCGGAGGGGTTTCGCTCCGTCCTGCTCGTGGCGGGGGAGCACCCGAAGTTCGTGTCCACGGGCTACCTGGAAACGTGCGTGCGCCGGCTCATCGCCGAGGCGGGGATGCCCTCCGTGTCGTTGGAGGTCGGGCCGATGGAGACGGACGAATACCGCCCGCTGGCCGCCGCGGGCGCGGAGGGGCTGGTCGTTTACCAGGAAACGTATGACCGGGCGATCTATGCCGAGATGCACACCGCCGGGCCGAAGCGGGATTTCGACTGGCGTCTGGCGTGCCCCGAGCGGGCGGTCGCGGCCGGGTTCCGGCGGATCGGCGTGGGCGCGCTCTTCGGCCTGGCCGAGCCGCGGGCGGAGGCCCTGGCGCTCGGGGCGCACGTCGAGCACCTGCTGAAAACGTGTTGGCGGGCGCAGCTCACCGTCTCCCTGCCGCGGCTGCGTCCGGCGGCGGGCGGGTTCGCGCCGCGGTTCGCGTTGGGGGACCGGGAGTTGGTGCAACTGCTCTGCGCGCTGCGGGTCACGTTCCCGCAGGTCGGCATCGTCCTGTCCACGCGGGAGGCCCCGGCGTTGCGCGACGCCCTGATCCCGCTGGGCGTGACCAGCATGAGCGCCGGTAGCCACACGGAGCCCGGCGGCTACACCGGGCAGGGGAAGGCCGACCTGCACCGCACTGTCCGCGGCCGGCAGATGGCGGTGGAAAACGTCGCGCCCGGCGTCGTCGCGGAGGGCCAGTTCGACATCGCCGACGACCGTTCCCCGCGCGAGGTGGCCGAGCTCCTGCGCCGGCGCCACGGCCTGGAGCCGGTGTGGAAGGACTGGGAGGCCGTGAAGGAAGACTGAAAGACGGGGAGACGCGGAGACCAGAGAAGCAAACGCGGCGGCCCCGTCGTCCCCACTCTTTCTCCGCGTCTCCGCGTCTTTCAGTCTTCCCCACTCACTTATTCCGCGCCGGCAGGTGCTCCTCGCAATACTCCTCGCCGTCCGCGCTGGAAACGCGGAAATCCAGCGCGCCGCCCGCGTCGAGCTCCGTGCGCCCGCACACGCGGCAGCGGTGCAGCGGCTCGTCGTCCGCCTCCTCGATGGCCTGCTGGAAGACCCGGCGGCGGGCTAACACCTCGCGCATGGAGTGCCGGCCGAGGATCCAGCCCAACGCCGCTCCCAGGAGAAGTCCTCCGGTGTGGGCATAGTTGGCGATGGGCATGAACCCCGTGAAGCACAGGAAGAACCACAGCATCGTCGCCGTGACCTCCTGCGGGGCCAGCACGTAGCCCAGCCCCTCCGGGTTCACCCGCCCGTGCACCCAGATGTAGCCGAACAACCCGAAGATCACCCCGGACATCCCGCCGAAGCCCGGCCCGGCGCCGGCGTATTGCGCCACGTTGGACACCAGGGCCAGCCCGGCGATGAGACCCAGGTAACGGACCGCCCCGTAGCGGCGCTCCAGCAACCCTCCGAGCTGGAGCAGGCCGAGCATGTTGAAAATCAGGTGCACCCACGAAAAGTGAATGAACGCGGGCGTGAACAGCCGCCAGACCTGCCCGCCGCGCAGAACTTCCGGCAGGAACCCGCCGCCCGCCGCACGCAGGGCGGCTGTGACCTCCGCCACGTCCTCCGGCGGGGTGTTGGGCGGGACGCGGGTGAGGTGTTCGCTGATGAACGCCCAGTCCGGCAGCGGGCGCCCGAGGAAGTGCGGCACGCTGACCAGCGCGCTGGCGACCACGAGCAGGATCGTGGCCGGGGCGAGCCCGGGGCGCACCGGCGCACCCGCCGGGCGGCGGGCGTCACGCGGGTTCGGCGGGAGGACGGGCGGGGCGGGCGGAGGAGTGGTTGGCTGGCTCACGTGGGAAACGACGGACTCCCACCGTAGCGCAATCCTGATCCGATCGCCGGACCTGCGTTGACAGGGAGGGCCCGGACAGGGACGGTCGGGCACCCACGTTATGAAAGGTTCCACCGGCAACGTCCTCGCCGCCCTGGCGAGTTTTTTCCTACCCGGCCTGGGCCAAATCGTCCAGGGGCGCCTCCTCGCGGCCCTGTTCTACTTCCTCCTCTCGGGCGTGCTCTGGGCCATCACCTTCGGCTGGGGCGGCTGGATCGGCCACGTCGCCGCCAGCATTGACGCGGCGCTCTGGCGCGGACCCCGGCCGCCGCCGGCTTGAGCGCGCGACATGGACCCCGAACGTTTTGAACTGGTTGATCTGCCCGGCGGCGGGAAAACGCTCCGCCTGGCGAACACCAAGCAAGTGTTTCACCCCGTCATCGGCCCGGTGGCGGAGGCCGAGCGCATCCACCTCGCCGGCACGCGGCTGGTGGAACGGGCCGACGCGCTGGTGCCGGGGCCGTTCACCGTCTGGGACGTCGGCCTCGGCGCGGCCGCCAACGCGCTGACGGCCGTGGCGGCTCTGCGTGCGGCAGGCCGACCGGGGCGGCGCGTATTGCTCTGCTCCTTCGACCGCACGCTGGCCCCGTTGGAATTCACCCTGCAAAACGCCGCCGCGCTCGGCTACCCGCGCGGGCAGGAGGAAACCCTGCGCCAGCTCGCCGCCACCGGCGCCGTCCGCCTGGACCTGCCGGGCGGCGGCACGGTAGAATGGACCCTTCGCACGGGGGATTTCGCCGCGCGGATCGCCGACGCCCCGGCGGCGCACGCCGTGTTCTTCGACCCGTATTCCCCGGCCGCGAACGGGGAGATGTGGACGCTGGAACTCTTCGCCGCCCTGCGCGCCCGCGCCGCCGGTCCGGCCGACGGCGGTTGTTTGCTGACCACCTACACCCGCTCGACGGCCGTGCGCGTGACCCTGCTGCTCGCCGGCTGGCACGTCGGCGCGGGCGCCGCGACGGGGGAAAAGGACGAGACCACCGTCGCCAGCAGCGACCCCGCGCTGCTCGACTCTCCCCTGGGCGCCCGCTGGCTGGAGAAGGTCTGGGCCTCCGCCAACGCCGCCCCCCGCCGCGCCGGCCAGCCCGCCGAGGCGCGCGGCCCGATCCACGACGCGGACTACGCCGCGCTCAAGGCGCACCCGCAGTTCCTCGGAGGGACGACCTCCGCGTCGTCCGCCGTTTAGGGGAGTTTGTCTCATCCGATGAACGGCGGACGACGCGGAGGCCGTCCCTCCGGGGGAAATCACCTCACCCCCAGCCGCGGCGCGAGAAAAGCCAGCGTATCGCGGACGTGCCGGTCCCAGTATTCCCAGTCGTGCGCGCCGGGGTGCTCCGCGTATTCGTGCGGGAGACCGAGTCGGTCGAGGTGCGCGTGGAAACGGCGGTTTGGTTCGAGGAGAAAATCTTCCGTTCCGCAGTCCAGCCGCAACGCCGGCCAGCGCTCTGGCGGGAGGTCGCGGTGAACCCTCTCCGCCAAGGCGTAAACGTCATCCGGTCCCCCGGTAGCGTCCGGGCCGAAGAGCGGGCGGAATTCTCGCGTCCACTCGTCGTCCGTCCCCGCCGGGAACATTTCGCCGATGGCTCGCAACGCCCCCGAGTGACTGACTCCGGCGCAGAACAGGTCCGGGTGCCTGAGCGCCAGTTTCACCGCGCCAAACCCACCCATCGAAAGCCCCGCCACCGCCCGCCCCCCGCGCTCTGCCCGGGTGTGGAACGTGCGGTCCACAAACGGGATGAGGTCGCGCAAAATAAACGTCTCGTAGGCCCCGTGCGGGTTGCCGCGGGAATCCGTGTAGAATCCCCGCCCGCCGTCGGGCATGACGACGATCAGCGGTCGGCCGTCCACGTGAGATTCCAGCCGCGTGCGCCGCGTCCACGCCGTGTGGTCATCGCTTAACCCGTGGAGCAGGTAGAGCACGGGGAACGGCCCCGGCCCGGCTTCCGGCAGGAGGACGGTGAACGCCGTCATCTTGTTGAGAGCGTTGTTGGCGTTGAGATGAATTTCGGCGAGAGCCATGAAGGAGTTATCGCCACCCCGGTTCGCCGGGGTGTTGGGATGGGCACCCACGAACACGGTGACAGAGCGCCACGACGACAATTAAAACAACTCCCCCTGCGGGGACAGCCCCGCCTTCCCCGTTGGCACCGGCAGGCCGAGCTTGTCATACGCCTTGGGCATCGCCACCCGGCCCTGCGGGGTGCGCTTCAGGTAACCCTGCATGATAAGATACGGCTCGTGGACCTCCTCCAGCGTCCCGGCCTCCTCCCCGACCGCGACCCCGAGGGAGTTCAGCCCGACGGGGCCGCCGGCGAACTTGTGGATCAACGCCTCCATGACCCGGTGGTCCATCTCGTCAAAGCCGTCCGCGTCAATGCCGCGCATCTTCAAGGCGGCATCGGCCACCTCGCTCGTCACCCGGCCGTCCGCGCGGACCTGCGCGAAGTCCCGCACCCAGCGCAGGAGGTTGTTGGCGATGC
>CAXTFX010000055.1:0-14431 GCA_964243185.1 uncultured Chthoniobacterales bacterium | reverse complement strand
GTAGGGAAGTAAAGACTGAAAGAGGGGAGAGGGAAGGCGGGCGAACAGAAGAGGCCAGGCATGAACGTCCCCCATCCCAGTTGGTTTGTCCTCCCCCCGCTCCTCCCCACTTTCAGTCTTGCCCTCAATCATCCCGCCGGAACTCGACGCTGCCCAGGCCCTCCCAGTGAAAGGCCACGCGGTCGGGGCCCAGGACCTCCAGCCGGCCGGGGACGAAGCGGGGACGGCGGAACTCGCGCTCGGCGACCTGCCCCTCGCCCGCCCCGGTGGACACGTCGGCGCGCCAAGTGATCTCCCCGGCGGGCACGTAGTCATCCCCGGAAACCTTGCGCGCGACGGCGAGGCGGCCCTCCTGCACGATGGCAACGATCTCGTCGTAGTGCCCCTTGTAATGGCCGATCCACTCGCCGTTGAGGTCAACCACGTCCATGCGCTCCCGGTGCTGCTGCTGTTAACCATCGGCGCGCGGCCTGGCAACGGTCGCGGGGCCATGGCGCGGTTCTAGCTTTTTTCGGTTCGGCAGAGCCCATGCCGACGACCGCCCCCCTCGCTTCCCCCCCGCCGTCCGCGCGTCCCCCGCAACCGCGCGTGCTCATCTTCATCGTCGCCTACAACGCGCGCACCACCCTCGGCTGGGTGCTCGACCGCATCCCGGCAGCGATGCGCCACCCGAACGTCGAGGTGCTCGTCATTGATGATTCCTCGCCCGACGACACCTTCCGCACGGGCGTTGATTACGTGCAGAAACACGCCGACGCCGGCCTGAAGGTCACCATCCTCCGCAACCCGGAGAACCAGGGCTACGGCGGCAACCAGAAACTCGGCTACCGCTACGCGCTGGACCACGGGTTCGACCACGTCGCCCTCGTCCACGGCGACGGCCAGTATGCCCCGGAAAAGCTGCCCGAGCTGCTCGCCCCCCTGCTCGCCGGCGAGGCCGACGCCGTGTTCGGTTCCCGGATGCTGCACCGGCAGGACGCCCTGCGCGGGGGGATGCCCTTTTACAAGTGGCTGGGCAACCAGGTGCTGACCCGTTTCCAGAACCGGCTGCTCAGCAGCGCCCTGAGCGAATTTCACTCCGGCTACCGGCTCTACAGCGCGCGGGCGCTGCGGCGTATCCCGTTCGAGCGCAACACGAACGATTTCCACTTCGACACCGAGATCATCGTCCAGCTCCACCTCGCCGGGCAGCGGATCGTGGAGCTGCCGATCCCGACCTACTACGGCGACGAGATCTGCCGGGTGAACGGGATGAAATACGCCTGGGATGTGGTGAAAACGATGTTCCGCGCCCGGCTTCACCAACTGGAGCTGATGCACGACCGCAAGTTCGACGTCGGCCCGGCGGAGACGCCGGACGCGCTCAAGCTGGGTTATCCTTCCTCCCACGCCTACGCCGTCGCCGCCGCGCGGACGGGCGGAACGCTGTTGAACGTCGCCGGCGCCCGGGGGGCCGATCTGGCGCCGGCCTTGGCGGAGCGAGGTTGCCAACTGACGGGCATCGGCCGGCGGCCGGGCGGCGGCCGGGCGGGCGGAGATTTTCTGGATTGGAACCTGGATGCCGCCGAGTTCCCCGTGGACATCTCCCGGTTCGACCAGGTGCTGCTGCTGGACGTGTTGGAGCACCTGCGGGACCCCGAGCGGTTCATGGAGGAGCTTCGCTTCGCCTCGGGCGGCCAACGGCCGGAGATCATCCTGACCACGGCGAACGTAGGGTTCATCATCCCGCGGCTCATGCTGCTGGCAGGTCAATTCAACTATGGCCGGCGGGGGATTCTGGACCGGACGCACACCCGGTTGTTCACCTTCGGCTCCCTGCGCCAACTGCTCGAACAGTGCGGGTATGAGGTGCTGGAGCTGCGCCCGGTTCCCGCTCCCTTCCCAGAGGCTCTCGGCGACGGGTGGCCCAGCCGTTGGCTGCTCCGGGCGAACCTGCTCCTGGCCTGGATGGCTCCCTCGCTCTTCGCCTACCAGATTTTCGCCCGGGCCCGCGTGACCCCCACGGTTCGCCACCTGTTGCGGGAAACCGTCAGCAGCAGCCACGATTGGCAACCGGCTCCGCCCGCCGCGCGTGAGAAGGTTCCGGCGCAGGGTTAACCTGCTGACCTCCCGACCGGCTCCTTCCGCCGCCCGTCCGCCTTCCTCTTTCCATGTCCCCCGCAACGATTCCCCCCCGCCCGCTCGCCCGCCCATCGGGGTTTGGCCTGACTTACGGCGCCTACCTTTTCGCGCTGCTCCTGTTGGTCCTGCCCTCGCTGCGCGCGTGGGTGCGGCAGCCGTTCCGGGTTCAGGCTTATGACTTCGACTTTTTCCTGGCGGGCGACCCGAAGTGGTTAGCCCTCGGGCAGGCGCTGCACCTGGTCCTGCTCGCCGTGATGGGGGCGTTGTTCTATGCGTTGGCTACCCGACACCGGATGTCCATGGAGGCGATGAGCCGGGGGCAATGGGGGCTGGTGATCCTGGCGCCGTGCCTCTTGAGCCTGACGGGGCTGCCCTGGATGAACCCGGACGTTTTCTACTACATCGGGGACGGCTGGCTGGATGCCTACTACCGGCTGGACGCCTTCGCGCACTCGATGGCGCAGGCGCTGGGCTTCGGGACGGACGAGATGTTCCGCGAGGTGGACCCGCGGCTGGCGACCGTGGTCGGCAACTACGGCCCGATGCACCAGAACTTGTGCGCCACGCTGGCGGGTCTGAGCGGGGGAAACATCCGGGCCGCCCTGGTGCTGTTCAAGCTGTCCAACGCGGCCTTCCTGTTCGGCAGCGCCGGCCTGGTCTATTCCCTGGCCCGCACCTGGCGCCAGCCCGCCCGGCACGCGGTGTTCTGCTACCTGTGCAACCCCCTGGTCCTGGTCTGCTTCCTGGCCTGGGTCCACAACGACATGCACCAGAACTTCTGCGCCCTGCTCGCCCTGTTCTGGTTGCAGCGCGGGCGCCCGGCGCTGGCCGGGGGCAGCCTGGGGGCGGCCGTCTGCTTCAAATACGTGGGCGTCGTGCTCCTGCCGGCGCTGCTGGTTTACTGGCTGCTCGCGTCGGCACCGGGGCGTCGGGTCCGTCACGCGCTGCTCTGTCTGCTGGGGTTCGTGGGGGTGTTCTGTTTGATCTACGGCCTCAACCCGAACGCATGGTCGGCGGCGGTGCTGATCTACACCAGCAACTGGTCGCCCTACCGCTCCAGCATTTACTACTTGATTGACCCCGTGGCGCGCTGGACCGGCGGTCTGCCCCTGGCGAAGGTCAAGACGGCCCTGACGCTGCTCTACGTCCTCGTGGGCGCCGGAATCACGCTGGCACCGCTGTGGCGCCGCTGGCGCCGCGGCGGGCCGGACGGCGGGTGGACCCCGCGGGACTTCGCCCGGCAGGGGTTCTGGTTGTATGTCGCCTACTTCCTGATCTGCGCCCCGGCGGTGCTGGAATGGTATTTCACCTGGATTCTGGGTTTCGCCCTGCTGCTGGCGGATCCCCGTTACCTCCGGTTCGTCCTAGTGCTGTTCAGCTTCTACCTGCCAACGGTCATCTACACCATTTATCACCCCGTCGCGCTCACCCGGCCGGTGAACCTCGCGCTCTACCTGTTCCTCGTGGTCCTCCTGGGCACGCTGTTCCGGCGGACGAAGGCCGCAACACCCCTCGCCAACCAGGTGAAAACCCTCCCGGGCGGTCTAGCCGTCGCGGGTTAACGCACCGTCACCGGACCCATGACCACCACCACGTCCCAAAGTCGCTCCCTGGACCCTGCCACCAGGGGGGAAAACTCCCCCGACCCGGCCGCCGCGCCGGCGCACGTTACCCGCGGGGTCCGGCGGGTCCTGGAAATTCCGGCCGTTTACCACTGGTTCCAGAACCTTCTCGGCTCCGAGCAGGCCCGCCGCCGTCTCGTCCGAGAATTCATCCGGCCGTTCCCGGGCATGAAGATCCTCGACCTGGGTTGCGGCACGGGGGACATGCGGGATTTTCTGCCGGCGGATGTCAACTACGCCGGGTGCGACCTCAACCCCGCCTACATCCGCGCCGCGCAGGACCGCCACGGGGATCGGGCGCGCTTTTTCTGCGCCGACGTCACGGCGGACGACGCGCTGACGGCGGCCGGCGGTCCTTCGGAGGACCATGACCTCGTGCTGGCGTTCGCCCTGCTCCACCACCTCGACGACCCGACCGCCGGGCGTCTCTGCCGGTGGGCGCACGCGAACCTGAAGCCCGGCGGGGCGTTCGTCTCGATTGACGGGGTCCGGGTGCCGGGGCAATCGCCGGTGGCCCGTTACATGATCTCCAAGGACCGCGGCCAGATGGTGCGGGACCCGCAGGGGTATCTCGCGCTGACGGAGCGCGGCGGCTTCCCCCGCGTGGAATCCCACGTCCTGACGGACCTGATCCGGGTGCCCTACACCCATTTCGTGATGCGGGCCGTGAGGGACTAACGGGGCGGCCGGACCTCAGCGCAGGGCCAGGTTCCGGGTCAGCACCCGCATCGGGCTGCCGATGACGCTCGCGCCGGGGTCCACCGCGGCCGTGACCACCGTGCCGAGGCCCACCCGCGCGTCGGCGCCGATCTCCAGCCCGTTCGCCACCACGCTGCCCGCGCCCACGAACGCGCGCGCGCCGACCGATACCCCCCCGCAGAGCACAACGCCGGGGGAAAGGTAGGCGCACGTCCCCACGACCCCGTCGTGGCTCACCACGGCAGAGTTGTGCAGGAGCGCCCCGGCCTCCAAACGGCTGTGGCCGTCCACGTTGCCCAACGGATGAACGACTACGCCGGGACCGACGTGCGCCGACGGGTCCACCCAGGCCCGCGGGTGGACCAGGGCCGGCACCCGGCGGCCCCGCGCGAGCAGGCCGTGGAGGATTTTCTCCTTCACCGCGGGATGCCGGTAGCCGAGGGCCACGACGAAACGCCGGTCGGCGAACGCCTCGTCCGCCCACTGGTCAAACGCCCGGGCCTCCGGCGCCCCGGCGGCGAGCAGGGCATCATCGAAGGCGATCAGGCCGGCCCGTTCCCGGGGCGTCAGGAACAGCCGGACAAGTTGGCGGCCGAGCTCGCCGAAGCCGACGAACGCGAAGCCGCCGCGGCGGTCCTCACTTTGCCGCCGTGGCCGTGAAGCCGACATACTTGAACAACGTCCGGGAGAGCGGCAGCGCCCGGGTGAGCAGTTCCTCGATCGCAACGGCTTCCGCGGCCGCGGCTTCGGCGGCGCGGTCGGTGCGGTGGACCACCGCGCCCTGGCCGAGGAACCAGTAGTAGCTGATGACAACGTCGGTGAATCCTGCCGCCGACAGGTCGCGCCGCAGGTCCTCCTCGCGGAAGCCGCCCGCGACGGCTTTCTGGTATTCCGCCTGGTTGAAGACCTGCCTGCTGACCCCGAACTGCCGCTCGATGTCCTCGTCCTTCGTGGTGACGGCGGCGATCTCGCGTTGGACGATGGGATCGTGCGCCGCCTTCGGGTCAAGGTCCTTCACGGCGGCCCAGAAGTGATAGTTCGGGTCCAGGTCGGCGTAGAAGACCCCGCCCGGCCGCAGCGCCCGGTGGGCGCCGGCCAGCGTGGGCCGGATGTCGTAGAGGTGATGGAGGAACGAGTAGGCGGTGGCCACGTCGTAACGGCTCTCCTCGTAGGGGTAGCTGCCGGTATCCCCTTGGAAGAGGCGGATTTGCGCGTCGCCGCCGCGGTCCACGGCGGCGAGCATGGGCGCGGTGGCGTCCACCCCGTCAATCTCGGGGATGAACTCCTTGGCGACGCCGATCATGAACCCCGTGCCGCAACCCAGGTCCAGCATCCGGCGGACCTCGCCGCCGGTGCGGGCGCACGCCGCGCGCAGGCGCTCCCGGACCCGGGAAACGTTCTCTGGCCGGAAGTGCGGCTCCGTGGCGTTATACTCCCCGGCCAGGCGGCTGTGGAGGGTGACGTTGGCCGCGAGGACCTGTTCGTAGGCCGTCGTGGCGGCTTCCGCGCCGGTTGGCGTGCTGCTGCTCATCGGGAAAGTGGGGAGGGGTCAGAGCGGGGAACTCTATTCCGCCCGCTGCTTGAATTTCCGCTGCTCGGGCGGCGCGTAATATTCGTCGTAGGAGGCGGGCACCTGCGCGTCAAAGCCGAGCTTCTGGCGGGCGTGGGGTGGCAGGCCGGCGGTGTCGAGGTGGCTCATGGCGCGCGGGATGTCAATGCGCTGCTTCATGTAGGGCCGGCACATGTTCAGCGTCAGCGCGTGGCGCCAGCCATCGGTGTGGTTCTTGCCGCCCGCGTGCCAGAGCCGGGCGTTGAAGAAAAAGGCGGAGCCGGCCGGGGCCAGGACGCGGCGGCCCTCCGCGTAGAACCGCTCGGCCGTGGGTGCCTCGGTCTCCCCGTGCGAGCGGGGCAGGAACCACGTCGCCCCGTTCTGCTCGGTGAAACCGTCCAACAGAATGGTGACGCCCAAATTGGTGAGATAATTCGGGATCAGCCGCGGACAATCCACGTGGATGCGGCTGGCCAGGTTGCCGCCGCCGGGGGGCATGGAGGAGGAAGTGTAGGCATAGACGATGGAACCTTCACCGAGAACCGCGTGGATCGGTTTGCGCAGGGTTTCGATCTCGAATAAATCGGTGAACGTCGGCCCGTAAAGGGAGCATAGCATGACCATGCCATAGTCCTTGTAGTCCCGGCCGCCGTGGTATTCCGCCTCGCGTTCGATGGCCGCGGCGAGGTCGCGTTTGGCCCGCTCGATGTATTCGGGCGGCAGCACGTTCGGGAGGATGGCGTAGCCTTCGTCGCGGATGTCTCGCGCGAAGCGGTCGGGGTCGAAATGGTGGTGCATAAACTGGGGATCAAATGGGTCGGTCCGCGCCCGGCTGACTTCAAAAACCGTGCTTTTCCTTGATAACGTAGAGCGGCCGGTTCTGCACTTCTTTGAGCACGCGGCCGATGTAAACGCTCGCCAGACCCATGACCAGGATTTGCAGGCCGCCGAAGAAGACGATGAG
The DNA here is from genome assembly GCA_964243185.1 of uncultured Chthoniobacterales bacterium. Lineage (GTDB taxonomy): Bacteria > Verrucomicrobiota > Verrucomicrobiia > Chthoniobacterales > SZAS-18 > CAXTFX01. Next base: position 7,476 of record CAXTFX010000055.1, on the reverse strand, counting down.
CGACACGGTGGCCGTAAATCCGGGTTGGAAGTTCACAAAGAAAAGCCGTTGGATGATGAGGACGGCGTTGAGGGCGAAGCCGACCAGTGCAATTCCCATGCCCGCCAGCGCCACGATCCGCAGGGGCAGGTCGGAGAACCCGATCACCGCCTCCAAGGCCATGAGCAGACGCTTGCGGAAGTTGTAGGAAGACCGGCCCCGCTCCCGCCGGCGGTGCGCGATGGGCACGTAGCGCGGGTTGAAGCCCAGCCAGCTTTCCAGACCGGGCAGGAACCGGCTCTTTTCCTGAAAACTGAGGTAGGCGTCCAGGAAACGGCGGCTCATCACCCGAAGCGTGCTGACGTTCTCAGGGATGCGGTAGCCGGTGAGCCGGCTGAGAAAAACGTTGAACAGCGCTGAGGTCAGCCGCCCGCGCCCGTCCCCGACGGCGCCCTGGCGCAAGCCGTAAACGATGTCGGCCGCCCCGGCTTCGATCTCCCGCAGCAGGAGGGGAATCTGGTCCGGCGGGTCCTGCTGGTCAGCGTTGAGCATCCCCACGTAAAGGCCGGCGGCGTGCGCGTAGCCGGCGCTCACGGCGATGTGCTGCCCGAAGTTGCGCGACAGGGTGATGAGTTTCACAAACCCGTGCGCCGCAGCCACCCGGCGCGCCTCCTCCGCGGTGGCCGGCAGGCTGCCGTCGTCCACGAAGATCAGCTCGACGGCCCCCGCGAGGTCCTCCCGGCCGAGGTGCTGGCCGAGGGCGGCGGCGAACTCCTGGCAGAAGTCCTCCAGGAGGTAGCCGTCGTTGAACACGGGCACGACGAAAGAGTAGGTCGGTTCCATCTGGCACGCGGGTAGCTAGAGCGAGGGGGGCGAGGACGCGGCTGGCCGCGTCCCGGACCGGCACTCCGGTCAATCTAAACCGCTTATCCCCCGCCCGAGCAAGTGAACCTTCGTCCCGCCGCCAGCTCCCGGACCCCGTTGCGCTGCGTCGTCCTACAGCCCTCCTACGTGCCCTGGCGCGGCTACTTTCACCAGATCCAGCAGGCGGACGTGTTCGTGTTCTACGACGACGTGCAGTTCGACCGGCACGGCTGGCGCAACCGCAACCGCGTCAAGGGCCGCAACGGCGCGGAGTGGCTGACGATCCCGGTGCACAGCAAAGGGTGCGTGCCGGGCCACCTGCTCACCTCCGACGTAGCGATCTGCTGGACGAAGGAGTGGAACCGCAAGCACCTGGCCACCCTCCAGGCCCTCTACGGCCGGGCGCCCTATTTCGAGCGTTACCTTCCGTTGCTGAAGGACTTCTACGGCCGACGCCCCGAGCGGCTGGCGGACTTCTGCATTGACCTGACCCGCGCGCTGGCCGCCGAGCTGGGCATCACGGGCACCCGGTTCCTGCGCTCCTCCGAGCTGGCCGACCAGGTGCCGGCCGACTCCTCCGGCACCGACCGGCTGCTGCACCTGCTCACGGCCCTGGGCGCCACGGACTATCTCTCCGGCCCCTCCGCCCGCGACTACCTGGAGGAGGATCGTCTACGCGAGCACGGCATCTGCCTGGAATATGCCGCTTACGACTACCCGACCTACCCGCAGCCGCATCCCCCCTTCGACCCCCAGCTCTCGGTGCTGGACCTCCTGTTCCACACCGGCCCCGCCGCCGCCGACTTCATCTGGGGCGCGCACGCCCAGGCGGCCATCGCGGCCTGAGCCTCTTTGCCGTCCCCCCAACCTCCCCCCGCACCCCGTGAACGTTTCCCCGCTTCCCTTCAACCGCGTGTGCCTGCAAAACCGCGAGGCCGCCTACATGGCCGAGGCCATCTCGGGCGATCACATTTCCGGGGACGGCCCCTTCGTCAACCGCTGCCAGGAACTCTTGGAAACGACCCTGGGGGTGAACAAGGCCATCCTGACCACCTCTTGCACGGCCGCCCTCGAGATGGCGGCCCTCCTGCTGGACATCACCGTTGGCGACGAGGTCATCGTGCCCTCCTTTACTTTCGTCTCGACGGCCAACGCCTTCGCCCTGCGCGGCGCGAAGATCGTGTTCGCCGACAGCCGGCCCGACACCCTGAACCTGGACGAGACGCGGCTCGAAGCCCTCATCACCCCGCGCACTCGCGCCATCGTCGTCGTCCACTACGCCGGGGTTGGCTGCGAGATGGACGCCATCATGGACATCGCCGCCCGCCACGGGCTGCCGGTGGTCGAGGACAACGCGCACGGCCTCTTCGGCCGTTACCGCGGCCAGCCCTTGGGCACGTTCGGCTGCCTGGCCACGCAGAGCTTTCACGAGACGAAGAACTTCACCTGCGGGGAGGGCGGCGCGCTCCTGGTCAACGACCCGGCGCTGGTCGGCCGCGCCGAGATCATCCGCGACAAAGGCACCAACCGCAGCCGGTTCTTCCGCGGCCAGGTGGACAAATACACCTGGGTGGACCTGGGCTCGAGCTACTGCCTGTCCGACATCCAGGCCGCCTTCCTGCTGGCGCAGTTGGAGGGCCGCAAGCGGATCTTCCGCTCCCGCAGCCGGGTGTGGGAGCACTACCAGGAGGGCCTCACCGGATGGGCCGCCGCTCGGGGCGTGGGGCTGCCGTTCGTCCCGGGCTACTGCCGCCAGGCGTTCCACCTGTTTTACCTGATCATGCCCTCGCTCGCCGAGCGTCAGGCGCTCATCGCGCACCTGCGCGCCCGGGGCATTCACAGTGTGTTTCATTACCAGCCGCTGCACCTCTCGCCTGTCGGCCGCACGTTCGGCGGGGAGGAAGGGCAATGCCCGGTGAGCGAGCGGGCCGGGGATTGCCTGCTGCGGCTGCCCTTCTACAACAGCCTCCGGGTGAACGAGCAGGACCGGATCGTCGAGGCTATCCAGGCGTTCTGAGGCCGCCTGCGGAAGGCCCGGGAGGAGACGACGGGCCGACCTGGGACGCCTCCGGCCATCGCCCAGGGGATCAAGGCTGCCCCAGCGTTTCCCGCAGCGCGAGGAAGTCCTCCCGGCCGGGCTCCAGACGCAGCGCCTCGGTGAGGTAGCCGCGGGCCGCCTCCAGGTCGTGACGGTTCGAGCAGACCTTCGCCATCAGGAAGTGCGAGTTGGCGTCCGTCGGGTTGACCCGCAGCGAGCCGCCGAGCAGGCGTTCGGCCACGTCCCAGCGGTTCTCCTCCATCGCCATCCAGCCGAGGTTATTGAGGGCCGAAGCGTGGCGCGGGTTCAGCTCCACCGCGCGGCGGTAGGCCCGCTTGGCCTCCTCCCGCCGTCCCTGGGCCATCCGCAGGTTGCCCTGGACGAACTGCACGTCCGCGTTGTCGGGACACCGCGCCAGGACGCGGTCGAGCTTGGCCGCGGCGCGCTTGAGGCGCCCGGTCTTCAGGTCAGTCACCGCCGTGTTGTAATCATCTAGGGCGAGCAGGCTGGGGTCCCGTTGCGGCCAATAAACGAGCAGCCCCGCCACCACCAGCAGCCCCGCGTAAACCGCCGGCCCGCGCCAGCGCTGGTCCCCCGCCCACCGCGCGAGTTGCCACAGCCCATACCCCGCCATCAGCAGCAGCCCCGGCGCGGCTGCCATGCGGTAACGCTCCGTCACGAACACCGTCAGCAGGGAGCTGAGGTGCAGCAGCACGGCGGCGATGACCCAGCGCGCCGCAGGCACCCGCACGGCCGCCAGCGCGACGCCCGGCAAGGCCAGCAGGGCCACCAGCCCGAAGCCCGGACCGGGCAGGGTGACGCCGTCCTCCCGCAACGCGGAGATGATGGACAAGTCGTCGTAGGAGAACGCGCTCCAGAAGTTGCGCGCCTTCACCCCCTGTAGTCGCAGCCAAGCCACGGGCTGCTCCCGGATGAACGCTTTCGCCTGCCCGGACCAATACGCCGACACCTCCGCCCGCCGCAGCGGCCGGCCCGCGGCGCGTTCCGCGCAGCTCACGGAGTCCTCCAGCATCCCGGCCTGATCCCCGCGTAGGCCGGCCGGGATGCTGGGGTAGCCATTGGCCCCCGGATGGTTGCCGATGTAAAAGTTCACCCCGCTGTGCGCGGAGAGAAAGACCTTCTCCCCCGCGACGAACCGGTTGTGGACCCAGCACGGCGCGGTTCCGATGCCCACCCCGGCCAGCAGCAGCGCCGTCCCCGCCAGCGCCCGCCGCCCGCCCGGCCCACGCCACGCCCACCGGTCGCCGCCCGCCCCGGGGGGCCGGAGGAACGCGGAAACGATCACCAGGGGGAGCAGCAGGAGGATGTTCGCCACCATCATCGCCGTGACGCCCATCAGCGCGCCGAGCCAGAGGTATTGGCCGCTGCCGGGGAGACGGCCGGCCGCCCGGTGCGACACCGTCCACCAGACCACGAACCAGAACGCCAGGATCAGGTAGGTCGTGGGCATCAGGATCGTTCCGAACGCCTGCGCGGGCACGAAGAGCACCCAGCCGAGCGCGGCGAAAACGCCGATGCGCCGGGCGCCCGCCTCGCCCGCCGCGCCGCGGAAGCAAAGCCCCGCCAGGCGAAAGACCAGGGTTGCCGTGAACGCCTCCGCGAGCACCTGGGGCAGCAGGGCGAGGTAAGGCTGGAAGCCGACCAGCCAATAAACGGCCGCCAGCAGATAGGCGTAGAGCGGCATCCCGTAGAACGCCTGGTGGTCCGTCCAGGTGCCCGCCGCGATGCGCTGCGCCCATTCGCTGTAAAACTTCATGTCCCCGTGCGTGGGTAGGAAATAGGGCACCCCCGTGGCACGCCAGAGCACCCAGGTCCTCGCCAGGAGGGCCGCGAGGAAGATCAGGAGCACGGGAGGAACCGTAGGGTGCCGGGGCACCGCGGCCGACGGGGTGAGAACAGGAGACATCTCCCCCTTACTTAGCAGTTCGCGTGCGTCGTGGCGGACGGAGATGCCTTCAATTGTGAGAAGGCTAATTCTCACAATTGCCAAATTAGTTGCAAACTTGCAAATCTGCGGACTCCCCTGCCAGGATGGACCCCCTCCCTGGAGAAGCGTGGGCGGCGGCTCGTGCGGAGAGGCAAAAAAGGCTCGGAGCGGGCAGATGGCCGGGGGTCCGGCGAAAGGACTGCCGGCACGGTTGGCATCCAGGTTGCTTAAACGGCTGGTGCAAGTGGGGCCGCCGATGCGGCTCCCACGCTGCACGCACAACAACCATCATAATACCATCCTAATCCTATGTTACAGAAAATGAACAAGTCCCGCGGCGGTTTTACCCTCGTGGAAATCATGATCGTCGTCGCCATCATCGCCCTGCTCGCCGCCATCGCGGTGCCCGGGTTCCTGCGCTCCCGCAAACGCTCCCAGGCCACCAACGTCCTCAACGACGCCCGCGTGCTGGACGGCGCCCTCAACCAATATGCCATTGAGAACAACCGGTCCGGCGGCGTGGCTGTGGTAGCCAAGATGTTCTATCCCTACCTCAAGGATGGCAGCCGTCTCTACCTGTTGTCCCAGGCTGGTTCGCCCATCACTGATTCCGTGGGCCAGAGCTTCATCTACTCCAACAGCATTGACGGCGGCGTCAAGGTCAGCAGCGCGACGACGAACAACTTCAGCGACGTCATTGACGGCACCGCGTTCTGGGCCGGCTTCGCCCAGTAACCTCGTTCCGTTCCCGGCCCGGATCGGCTTGCAGCCGGTCCGATGCCCTCACGCCCCCCGGTGCATCCGCGCCGGGGGGCGTTTGCGTTTTGTCGAGAGCAGCGGGAGGGGCGTTGGGGGGAACGAGCCTCCGGCAACAGTCGCATTTTGCGGCGGGCGGGGCGGGTTATTTCCCGACCCGCGGCCGTTTCCGGCGTCGGCGAGCTGTCCCGCCATGGCGGCCTGGCGATAGACCGTTCAGCCCGCCGCCGGATCCCCCCCTCGCCGGAGGTCCCACAACCGCGGGACCCGACCCGCGCGGCTCGGGGAATCTCCCGGGGCCGCCCCGGTGGCACCTTCAATGCTCAGGAAGGGGTTTCCTGCCGACCCGATTGGGCGGCAATCCATCCGTGGTCAATCATCCCTCATCTCGCCCATCCCGTCCCAAATCCAGCCCATGCGCCTTTCAAACCTAAAAATCCGCGGCGGTTTTACCCTCGTGGAAATCATGATCGTCGTCGCCATCATCGCCCTGCTCGCCGCCATCGCGGTGCCCGGGTTCCTGCGCTCCCGCAAACGCTCCCAGGCCACGGCCATCCTCAACGAGGCCCGCGTGCTGGACGACGCGCTGGCCAAATACGCGATCGAAAACAACAAGGCACCCGGAGCCGTTATCTCACACACCGTCTTTTACCCCTACCTGAAAGACGGCAGCCGCCTTTACCTGCTCTCCAAAAATAACACTCAACTCAAGGATCTCACAGGCACCGATTTCCAATACACCAACGTGGACGTCGGCGTGAAGGTCAGCCCCGCGACCACCGGGTTGTTCAGCGACATCATCGAGGACCCGAGCTTCTTCTGGGCGGGCTACCGCTGATCTTTCCGCCCTCCCGGGGTTGCGCTCAAGCCTTCCCTGACGCCCGTTCGCCCCGCCATCCGTTCCCCGCGTCCCGGCCGGCCCCGCGACCATCCTCACTGAACCTTTGCTGGCTCCCTCCGCGCCGACCGCTCCCGCCGACCTGGGCGGGAGGATCGCGGGCCCGCTCGGCCGGCCCGCGGGCGCCCTGCTGCTCCTGTTGACGGCCGTCCTGCTGGCCTACGGCTGCTCGCTGTCCGGGGAATTCCTGTGGGACGACCACTTCCTCGTCGAACACAACCCGTTCATCCGCAGCCCCGCCCTGTTCGGCGAGACGTTCCGGCACTTTCTCTTCCACGACTCCGCCTCGACGTTTTACCGGCCGGTCCAGAATCTCTCCTACGCCCTGGATTACCTGGTCTGGGGGATGGACCCGTTCGGGTTCCGGCTCACCAACCTGCTGCTGCACGCCGTGGACGGCTGGCTGCTCTGCCTGCTCCTGCGCCGGCTGCTGCCCGGCCTGGGCGTCCCCGCGGCCCGGGTGGCGGGCGTGGCGCTGGTGGTTGCCCTGCTCTGGGCTATTCACCCCGTCCACAGCGCCGCGGTCGCTTACGTCGCCGGCCGGGCCGACAGCCTGGCGGTGGGCTTCGCCCTGCTCGCCTGGCTGCTCTACGAACGCGGCTCCCGAGGCTCCGTCGCAACCCGGCCCGCGGCGCGGGCGGGCTGGTATGCCGCCGCCGCGGGGTCCTGGCTGCTGGCGCTCGGAGCCAAGGAGATGGCCGCCATCTGGCTGGCGCTCTTCGCGGCGCACCTGCTCTTCTTCCGACCGGGAATCCGCCGGTGGCACCGCGCCGCCGCGCTGGGGACGGCGCTGCTCGGCCTCGGCCTCTACGGGGCCGCCCGCCAACTGCCCTCGGTCCCGCCGGGGGTCTCCCTGCCCGCCGGGCCGCCGCTGCTCCAGCGCTGGACCTTGGTCTGCCGGGCGTTGGGCGACTACGGCGGCCTGCTACTCTGCCCGACTCGACTCTGCATGGAGCGGCAGGTGTTCGGCGCCTACGGGGCGGAATACAACCC
>CAXTFX010000054.1:0-14476 GCA_964243185.1 uncultured Chthoniobacterales bacterium | reverse complement strand
CGCCCTCCTGGCCCGCGTTGTCGGCGAGCTGGCGGAGCGGGGCCTCGACGGCGCGACGGATGATCGCGGCGCCGACCTTTTCGTCACCTTCCAGGTGGAGGTTATCCAGCGCTTTCTGGGCGCGGATGAGGGCGACGCCGCCCCCGGGGACGATGCCTTCCTCGACGGCCGCACGGGTGGCGTGCAGGGCGTCCTCGACGCGGGCCTTCTTCTCCTTCATCTCCGTCTCGGTAGCCGCACCGACGTTGATGACGGCGACGCCGCCGGCCAGCTTGGCGAGGCGCTCCTGGAGCTTCTCGCGGTCGTAGTCGGAGGTGGTTTCCTCGATCTGGCGGCGGATCTGGGACACGCGGCCAGCGATGTCGGCGCTCTTGCCTTCGCCTTCGACGAGGGTGGTGTTCTCCTTGTCAATGGTGACGCGCTTGGTGCGGCCGAGGTCTTCGAGCGTGACGTTCTCCAGCTTGATGCCGAGGTCTTCGGTCAGGCAACGGCCACCGGTGAGGATGGCGATGTCTTCCATCATGGCCTTGCGGCGATCACCGAAGCCAGGAGCCTTGACGGCCGCGACTTGCAACGTGCCACGGAGCTTGTTGACAACCAGGGTCGCCAGGGCTTCGCCTTCCACGTCCTCCGCGATGATGAGCAGCGGGCGGCCGCTCTTGGCCACCTTCTCCAACAGCGGGAGCAGGTCACGCAGGGAGGAGATTTTCTTCTCGTGGATGAGGAGGTAGGCGTTCTCCAGAATCGTCTCCATGCTCTCCGCGTTGGTCACGAAGTAGGGGGACAGATAACCCTTGTCGAACTGCATTCCTTCGACCACGTCCAGCGTGGTTTCGATGCTCTTGGCTTCTTCAACCGTGATGGTGCCGTCCTTGCCGACCTTGTCCATCGCGTCGGCGATGATCTCGCCGATGGTGCGGTCCCAGTTGGCGGAAACGGTGGCGACCTGCGCGATTTCCTTGCGGTCGGTGACCTTCTTGGAAATGCGGGCCAATTCCGCGGTGACGGCCTCGACGGCCTTGTTGATGCCGCGTTGCAGACTGGTCGGGTTCGCGCCGGCGGTCACGTTGCGGAGGCCCTCTTTGTAGATGGATTCCGCGAGAACCGTGGCGGTCGTGGTGCCGTCGCCGGCGATGTCGGAGGTCTTACTCGCGACTTCACGAACGAGTTGGGCGCCCATGTTCTCGTAGGGGTCTTCGAGCTCGATTTCCTTGGCGACGGTGACGCCGTCCTTGGTGATCGTGGGGGAGCCGAATTTCTTGTCGAGGATGACGTTGCGGCCCGACGGCCCGAGGGTCGCCTTCACGGCGCGGGCGAGTTTCTCAACGCCGCGCAGCAGGGCGTGGCGGGCATTTTCGTCGAATTGGAGTTGTTTAGCAGCCATATAATTAGTGAGTGTTAACTAGTGAACGTTGGTTGGGTAAATGTTTAGGAACCGAGCACGCCGAGGATGTCGTCCTCGCGCATGATGAGATAATTCTCGCCGTCGAGCTTGACCTCGGTGCCGCCGTATTTGGAGATGAGCACCTTGTCGCCGACCTTGACGGTGAAGGGAACCTTCTCGCCCTTGTCGTTGGTTTTGCCGGTGCCGATGGCAACGACTTCGCCCTCCGTGGGCTTCTCTTTCGCGGTGTCAGGGATGATGATGCCGCCCTTTTTGACTTCCTTCTCATCAAGGGGGTGAACGAGCACCCGGTCGGAGAGAGGCTGTAGTGTGATAGCCATATTTAGTGTGTCTGTTGGTTGTTTGTGGTGGTTTCAACCCGATGGCCAAGGGCGCGGTTTAGTTCCGCACCAGCCGTCGAGTAAATTGTTTCGCTGGGAAGATTGCCAGGTGGATGGCGACCTCCGGACGCCACTGGGTGCATCGGAACGACGCCTGAACCGGAGCGAAGCGGAGATAGCCGAAGGCAGATTTTGGGATTCTCCGCGTCAGTAACGGCGCCCGGAGGCCGCCATCCACCTTGGAGTTAATGCTGATGCCGACGTGTAGAGAAAAAGGCCCCGCCGGGCGCGGAGAAAACCGCAACCGGCGGGGGATTGAGAGTTTACTTCGCTTTTTTGTCTTCGTCAACGACCTCGAACTCGGCGTCCACGACGTTGTCGCTACCGCCGTGTCCGGGCGTCGTGCCGCGGGCACCGCCGGCGTTGTTGCCAGCGGTTTCGGGGCCACCTTCGCCTTGGGCACCCGCCTGGGCGGCGGAGGCTTGCCGGTAGAGCTCGGTGGAAACCTCCTGGAACTTCGTTTGCAGCGTTTCCATGCTCGACTTGATGGCATCGGTGTCGTTGCCCTCAAGCTGCTTGCGAACGTCGGCGATGGCGGCTTCGACCTCGGTCTTCTTATCAGCCGGGAGCTTGTCGCCAAGGTCCTTTAACTGCTTCTCGCACTGGTAAGCCAAGCTGTCGGCCTGATTGCGCGTCTCAATGGACTCCTTCGCTTTCGCGTCGGCCTCCGCGTTGGCCTCGGCCTCGCGCTGCATCCGCTCGACCTCTTCCTTGGACAGCCCGGAGGAACCCGTGATGGAAATCTTCTGCTCCTTGCCGGAGCCGATGTCCTTCGCGGAAACGTTCAGAATGCCGTTGGCGTCAATGTCGAACGTCACCTCGATCTGCGGGACGCCGCGGGGCGCCGGCGGGATGCCGTCCAGGTGGAAGGTGCCGAGGTTCTTGTTGTCGCGGGACAACGGGCGCTCGCCCTGGAGGACCTTGATTTCCACGCCCGGCTGGTTATCGGAATAGGTGGAGAACGTCTGCGATTTCTTGGTCGGGATCGTGGTGTTGCGCGAGATCATTGAGGTAGCCACGCCGCCAGCCGTTTCGATGGCCAGCGTCAGCGGGGTCACGTCGAGCAGGAGCACGTCCTTCACGTCGCCCTTGAGCACGCCGCCCTGGATGGCCGCACCGATGGCGACGACCTCGTCGGGGTTAACGCCCTTGTGCGGCTCTTTGTTGACGATCTTGCGGGCCGTTTCGATGACCTTGGGCATCCGCGTCATGCCGCCGACGAGCACGAGTTCGTCAATCTTGCTCGCTTCCATGCCGGCGTCCTTGAGGCAGTCGCGGACGGGCTTCATCGTGCGCTCGAACAGGTCGTCCGTGAGCTGCTCCAGCTTGGCGCGGGTCAGCGCCTTCTGGATGTGCTTCGGGCCGGTCTGGTCCGCGGTGATGAAGGGCAGGTTGATCTCGTAGTTCTGCGAGGACGACAGCGCGATCTTGGCCTTCTCGGCTTCTTCCTTGATGCGCTGGACGGCATCCGCCTGCTTGGAAAGGTCAATCCCGGTGTCCGTCTTGAACTCCTTGATGATCCAATCCATGAGGCGGTTATCCCAATCGTCACCGCCGAGGTGGGTATCGCCGTTGGTGGCCTTCACCTCGAAGACGCCGTCACCGATCTCCAGGACGGAGATGTCGAACGTGCCGCCGCCAAGGTCATAGACCGCGATCTCCTCATCAGACTTCTTGTCCAAACCGTAGGCGAGCGAGGCCGCCGTTGGCTCGTTGACGATGCGGAGGACCTCAAGGCCGGCAATCTTGCCAGCATCCTTAGTCGCATTGCGCTGGGAGTCGTTGAAATATGCCGGGACCGTGATGACGGCCTGGGTAATCTTCTCGCCAAGTTTGGCTTCCGCGTCGGCCTTGAGTTTGGCCAGGATCATCGCGGAAACCTCCTGCGGGGAGAACGTCTTGTTCTCACCGCCGACGGCGACCTGGATGTGCGCGTCGCCGTTGGCGGCCTTGACGAGCTTGTAGGGGACGCGGCCGAGCTCGCTTTGAACCTCGTCAAACTTGCGGCCCATGAAGCGCTTGACCGAGAACACGGTGTTCACCGCGTTGGTCACCGCCTGCCGCTTGGCCGCTTGGCCGACTAGGCGTTCGCCCGACTTCGTGAACGCGACGACGGAGGGCGTCGTGCGAGCGCCCTCGGAGTTTTCCAGCACGGTGGGTTCGCCATTTTCCATGACGGCCATGCATGAGTTGGTGGTGCCTAGATCAATGCCTAAAATTTTTGCCATAAGAAGGGTGCGGACTGAAACCGCATCATTTCCTTAAGCAACGGTCGTTCCACGGGGGCTGTTTATCGTAACCCTCTGGATATCAGAGTTTAGTATTGAAACGGCAAGCGGTGACGTTCAGGGCGAAGTGCCAGCATGACGCACTTTGGCACGGCAGATGTCCCAGTTGCCCTCCTCGTGTCTCACCGTGTTGGCCCGTGCACCGGCGGTTCGAGGCACTTTGCCCGCCGGGCTCGCATCGAAACTGCTTTGTGACGTTCCAGGCTTTATGCTAACCACTTTCGCTCACGACGCCGACCGCTCCCAAATGGTTGAAATTACCGATCGCGACATCGTCTTCGACTGCCCGCACTGCCGCGGCGAGCTCGTCGTGGACCAGGACGGCGCGGGCATGACCTTGTCCTGCTCGCACTGCGGGCGGAACATCACCGTGCCCACGCGCGTCACCACGAGTTCCGCCCCCGCCGTGCGTCCCGATGATGGCAACGCCGCCGCCGCGCAGGACCCGCGGACGATGATGCGGGCCTTCGGCTTCGACGTCCAGCCGCCCGAACAAGTGCGTAAACGGTTGGAAGAGTTGAAGCTGCACCTCAAGGAGAACCAGTCGCAAACGACCGAGATGCGCGGGCACTGTAACCGCGCGACCATCGAGTTGCACCGGCTCCAGTTAAAGCTCCAAAAGCTCCAGGATCGCCAGAGCGCCATCGAGGCCGAGCTGCTCGCCGCCAAGGCCGCGCTGGAAGCTCCCCCGGCCGTCGCCTCGGCCGCGGCTTGACTTGCACGGTGGTCGGCGCGAAGGGGAACGCTCCGTTTCCACGCAAAGGATGGGTGACAGAGCGGTCGATTGTGCACGCCTGGAAAGCGTGTGTGGGGAAACTCACCGGGGGTTCGAATCCCCCCCCATCCGCCATGTCTCAACGATAGGCACTTGCAAAAAATCGCCGATCTTTATCTCAACATAGATCTCAACACGTCTGCCGATGTCAACGATGTTCGCAGAAGCAAGTGCGTCGTAGGGGATGGCCCGATTGAGGGTCTCATCAACGGCGAGATGCCGCCCTTTCTCGAAAAGTCCGTGCCTGCCTCCCAGCCACAGGCAGAACCATCGACGACGGCGCGCCTCGGTGGTCGGGCAGTCGGAGGGGAATGTGCGTGACCTTCACGCGATGGTGCGCTGACCGGTAAGCCCGCGTCGGCGACATTCGTGCAAGTTCGGGAAGATCTCGCACAAGATGGTGCGGTCCCACCCGAACAGGTCCAGATAAAGCCCATGCTCTTGGATTCGGAGACCGTTACCAACCTGCGGCGGGTTCCATCGACCCAACGGGTCTCCGTGCTAGCCAGGGACCCCGCGGACGCTATCACCTTGGCGGGACTCTTTGAGCTGGCTCACGCCTACCGTGACGGATCCTGGAAGGAACCAAACTTGGCGGTTGGCGTTTGGCTCGCACCTGACGTCCGGCGGATGTTGTTGGTTGTGTCCCGTCAGATCGGGGGCACGGCCGATCTCTTCCACGGCGGCAAGCTCATCGCGTCGAAGCCGGGGTTGCGCATTGACTACCTGCCGGACGTGGGCGCCCTGGAAGACAACGAGCGCGCACAACGGGCCGAACAGCTTTTCGTGAGAGCATCCACCCCGCCGCTGTTGCCCAAGAAACTCATGGAAGCGCACGCCCGGTGCCTGTCCGAGATGATCTGCAACGTGCGCGATCACTCCGCGGCCTCGGGCGCAAATATGCCCGGGGCACTCGTCGGCTTTCACGTCACGGGCGGCATCGCCCACTACGCGGTCGCGGACCTCGGTCGCGGGGTGCGCCAGAGCCTGGGTGACAATCCGCGCTGGGACGGGCTCAACGGGGACCCGGAAGCCCTGCTGGCGGTGCTAAAGGAGAACGCCAGCCGGAAGACCTCGGAGGGTGGGGGAGACGGCTTCCGTCAGGTCGTCAAAGCCCTGGTCGGCCTCAACGGCTCCCTGCGCCTTCAGAGCGGCGAGGGGGTGGCCATCGCCCGCAACCGGGCGGGGGAGCCGCTGTGTCAGACGGCCGCGTGCCCGGCGGTTTCCGGCTTGCGGGTCTCGGTTAGCTTTTCGGGCGGGGGTAGTCCTACCGAGCAGGCGATCTCATTCATTTGACATCTCCATTTGTAGAAGTGTAGAATAGCGCGTGCTCCGGTTTTCCGTGTCCAAATTCCTGCCGTCTGGGGTCTCCTCCGCCGCGGGGACGGTCATCGGTGAGGATCATCGTCGGGAGATCCTCAGGACGCTGTCGGCGGCGGACCGGGAGACGCCAACGCTCTTTGTCCTCGATTATGAAGGGGTCGAAAACGTCACCAGCAGCTACGTCAAACGCACCGCCTTGTGGCTGTTGCGCTGCGGCACCACCTCGTGCCCCACGACGGGACGCCTGGATCCCGACGACCTCTTGGGCGACCTGGGTGGGGTCGCGCCCCTGCCTTCAAACGTGTTTCCGGTGGCGGCGAACTTGGCGGGAGACGTTCGGGAGGAGTTTGACGAGGTGTTCGCCCGGCGCGCGCTTCCCTTCTTGGAGGCCCTGGATTTCGACGCCACGACGGTTCGTTCCGCTCAAATCCTGGGTCGGCCCGAGCCTTCAGTCCGGGATACGCTCGCTGCCATCAAAGATTTGGGGTGCCAGGAAGCGACGGCCAAAACCCTTTTCGGCTCCGCGCGCAACGGGGGAATCGGCCTGACGGCGTGGGGCAACCGTTTGGCGGATCTGCATCGCCTCCGGCTCCTGGACCGGCGCAAGCTGGGCAAGGAATGGATCTACCGGCCGATCGTGAAAACCTTTTGTTATGGGAGAAAAAACTAAGTCCACCCAGGTCAAGAGCTTTGACCAGCGCACCGACGCAGCTCAGAGCGAGTTGCTACGCGGCAGCGACCTGATCAACCGGGTTGCGATGAACCAGGAGCGGCTCATCCATTTCACCTATTTTGAGGAGGTATCCGTCGGCGAAAATGTCCGCTTGATTGACGACGGACTTTCCCTGGTCTCGGTCTTCGCGGGCGTTCGCCGCATCGGCCAAGTGCTGGATGAGGATTCCAAGTTCCTGCGGGCGGAAGTGTTCACGTCCCAGACCCTTCACCTGCTGGCGCGGGTCACCGAGGTCAATCCGGCGTTCCAACTGGCGGGGGCGACCCTGCAAAATCCCCTGTGACGCCCACCTTACCAATCCGGGTCGTGCGGCCTACGGCCTGCGCGAGTTGCCCCGAATTATCCCACTGCGGGGGTCCGGACGGCCGCTCGGAGCTGGACACGGCGGGCTGCTGGGATCGGTGCGTGCATCCCGATGGTTGTCGCACCACGAAGTGCCGGTGGACTTGCCCCTTCAACGAACCCATCTACACGCGCCGGCTGCTCGATGTCGGCGGCAGCTTGGCGCCGATCTATCCCCGGTTGTTGCCGGTCCCGGCGGGGTCGCTCCCGCTTTACGTCCCCCGCCTGCTGACTGGGGTCAGGGCGGCGCTCAAACGCCCGTTACAACTTCCGTTCGTCTCGATTTCCCTCTACGAAGCCGTGGGCTTCATCCGCCGTTCACCAAACATTGACGGCAATTTGCGGGACCGCTTTCGCGCCCACTACGGCCTGGGGCCGCAGGCACGGGTTCTTCTTCTCGGCGTCGCCCGTGATTCCTCGCTGGAGGGATACTGGCACATTCACCAGGACGGCCAAATGATGGAGGGTTTGCGTCAGCTCGACCCCGTGGGCGTGACCGTGCCTGATTTCAGCTTCTTCACCGACGTGCCCCGCACGGATTCCATGCTCAACCGACGGCGAATGCTGCTCGTGGCCCAGCGGCTCTCCGAGGCAGGAATCTGCGTCGTCCCGCATTTCAACGCCGGGAACGACTTCGATTGGATGGTGTGGGCTGAATTGCTGCGGCGTAACCAATCGGTGACCATGTTCGCCAAAGAGTTCCAGACGGGCCACCGCAAACGCGAGCAAACGGAAGCGGCCGCGACGGCGATCCTCAAGCTGCGGGACGCCGTTGGTCGCCCGCTCCATCCCGTTCTGGTCAGCGGCCTCAAGGCAGTCAACCTCCTGGCGCCTCATTTCGACAGCCTGACTGTGCTCGACGCGATGCCCTGTTTCAAGGCGCTCAAGTGTAAGCGATTCCACCCCGAAGCTACCGTTCGCAGGCAATGGGAGCCCTCCGCGGAGTCGCCCGCGGATTGTCTGGCGGGGTTGATCGAGGCCAACGTCGCGGGCTACGCTGGGAAGGTCCGCGCGCGGGTGGATCAGTCCCGGATGAGGCCGGAGAGACGCTCGAACTTGCGAAACTCCTGGGAGGCGACGCTTAGACCCAGGCGCACGAACCAGCCGTTCGCCTTTGGCCAGGCACCATGGAAGAGCGAGGCCACCGAGGTGGACCAGCTCTCCATGTTCACCCAGCCGCTCTCGTTGACGTCGTAAACATTCTGTCCGCAAACGCCCACCCAATGCGTGTAGCGCAAGGTCCAGCCCGTCGCTTTTCCTCGGTGTGACCAGGGCCCTTCGGCGGCGATGAGCGCGAGCCCGTAACCCGGCAGTTCCGCGATGGCTTCGGTGTGCAACCCGCAAGTCTCCAGCGCCCGGCGCATTTGCCGAGGTGAGGTGGTGGGCCGCGCCGGGAAATGGGGGAAGAGCTGCATCACGGCGCAGACTCCCACCGAGAGGATGGCGGCGAGGGCAGCCGGCCCGCAGTTGGCGCCGAAGGCGGCGCGGGCGACGGACACGTCGTGGGGCACCCGTAGTCTGGCCGGCGGCAAGCGCTCACAGGGATGCCCTGAAACGGATGAACGGGCGTTTTGTTCGTAAGAGACCCCCACCGCCGCGGCTTATGCCAGAGCCGCCGCCAACAAGCAAGCCGACCGCGGTGCCCACGACCAGACAGGCACCGCTTCGTTGATGCCGGCGATAGTTGGGACTGGGCACTCGGCGTTGCCGGGAACTAAATTCTGAAGACCCCGGCTGCACAGTCTAACTCGCAGAGTTTTTGTCCTAATTCAGCACCAGCGCACCCGGCCCCGTTCCAGCCAGAAATGGGAACGGCAGCCCACCCGGCGGTGGACCGAGGGGTGGAGTGACGCCGTCCCCCCACGCTGGCGCACGACGCGCCAGCGTGGCCGGGCATCCTCCAGGAGCCCGAGATGCAGGGTTACCCCGCAGCCGCACGGGCAGATCATGGCCGCATACCAGCGATAACGGCCCTCGCCAACAACGTAAAGCACGTCGTCATCCAAGGTCGCCGGCAGATCGTCCACCTCAGCGTAACGGACGGGCTTGCGTCTGTCGCTTCGCCCGCGCCGCCAGGGGCCGACCAGGTCTGACCACTTCGCCCGCAGCCAGGGCCAGGGGTTAAACAAGGTCATGGTTCGCTCAACTCGGGCATCCCGAGCAGGGGCACGATGTCGCCGCGTCCCTGGTGCCGGGCCAGCACCGAGCAGGGCTCCGGGTAGGCGGGGCAGTCGAAAAGCTCGGCGCTCAGGCTCAACGACATGGCGTCCAGCCCCCCGTTGCCAGTCAGCCGGTAGGGGTGGAGCCGGGCCAGGAACTCGTTTACGCCCAGGGCGGCGGCCAGCAGATTGACGCTGATGACCGCCGGTCGGTCCTCGACGACGCCGGTGATATATTTCTCGCGCAGGAGTTCCCGATATTGCTCCGGGTGGGCGCGGCGCAGGGCGGCGGCGCCGACTTGGTTCATGTCGTAAACGCCCCGGCTCAGAAGGCTGGAGCCGCCGGGCTGGAGGTAGTGCACACCCCCGCAAACCTGCTCGACGCCGCCGCTGCCATCAGCCACCAGGCGCACGCCCACGTCGAAGTAGGGCAGGTTGTAGAAGGTGGCCAGCCGGTTGAGCAGGTGGCGGCCGTCCACGCCGTCCATGCAGCCGAAGACCACGTCACAGCCGCTGACGGCGCGCACGGTCTTGGGACGGCCCAGGTCGGCCTGGACAGTTTCGACGACGGTTCCCAGGCCCATGGCGGCGATGGCCCGCACGGCCACCTCGACCTTCGGCACGGCGCGGCGGGCGTCCTCGGCCGTGGTGTTGAGGATGCGGTTGAGGTTCTTCTCCTCGACGACGTCGGGGTCCACGATCACCAGTCGGCCTACGCCGAGGCGGGCGAGCTGCTCGACGACCGGACTGCCCGTGCCCGAGTAGCCGACGACGGCCACCGAGAGCCGGCGCAGGGCGTGGTAGGTGCCGGCCCCGAACGCCTGGGCGTGGCGGCGGGCCGTCTCCGGTATGCTGCGACCTTCATCGGTCGTGTTTGGACGGTCGAAGTCCTCGCCGAACCAGAAGCGGAGGTCCGTGCCGGTGACGCTGACGAGGTCGAAGGGGACGAAGCGGCCGTCCTCGCCCACCAGCCGGCCGAACATACGCCCATCGGCGAGCATGACGGTGCTGCCGTGGCCGGGCGAGCCCGGTCCGCACCAGGCGTAAACGCTCGGGAACAGCTCCCGGTCGGAGCGGTCGTCCTGTTCGGAGAATCGCTCGTAGTCGCCGTGGCCATGCACCTTGAGCAGGCACAGGCCGCGCTTGGCGCACCGGTCGAGGTGTTCGGCGAGGAACTCCGTCGGCCAACGGACATGGTCATGCTCACGCGCTAGGCAGAGTTCGTGTGGCAGGGGCACAATCTCGTGGGCGCAGAAGACCAGCCGCTCGCCTTCCAGCCGGTAGCCACCGAGGATGAAGGCGACGGCCTCCCGGCCGTCCCCCGGGTGGAGATGAGCCTGGAGTTGCGCGTGTTGCACACCGCTCAGACGCAAGGAGAGACGAGAGGGGTTCATAAGATGGGGGTGATCTCCCGGGCGAACCACGCGTCCACCAGGGCCAGGTGCGTGGCGACGTTGTCCAAGCCGGGACGCCAGGGATTGCTCCCGGTGCGGTGACGCGACCAACGCTGCCACGCCCTGCCCTCGAACACGTCCGTGGCCAGGGCTCCGATTGCCCGTCCGGTGGTGAGGCTGACGGGCGGGAACACGTAAACCATGTCCAGGGCCGCGTCGGGGTAGCCCGGTGTGATCCACAGGTTGATGGATACCGTCGGCACGCTGTAGCCGGCCGGCAGCGGGTAGTCATGGATGACCAGCCGGTGCTGACCGGCGCTGAGGACCGTTTCCCAGGGCAGACAGCAGGCGTCGAGCGCCTCGCGGTCCTCCGCGGGAAGTTGGAAGTCGCGGCGCATGGACGTGGTCGAGACTAACCTTCCGTCTGGTCCAGGGGCAGGGTGACGAAGCGCTCCACGCCGGGGGCGGCGAAGGAGACGGGCTCCTCCAAGCCGATGGTTTTGCTGGCACCGCCGGCGAGCTTTTGGAAGATGCGGAAGCGCTCGGGCGGGGTCTTCTTGGCCAGTTCCAGGAGCTGGCGGCCGGTGCGGTGGGCGCCCTCGACGACGTGGTAGGCGTTATCGATGCGGATGCGGTAGCGGTGGTGGGGGCAGTGCGGGGGCACCACGCGGCGCTCGCGGACGAACACCTCGATGTCGATGATGAGGATCTCGTTGCCCCGCTGGACGAGGAGTTCCTCGACGGCGACGAGGGTCACGTCGGCTTCAGGATGGGTGTGGGTGTGGGTGGACATGACGTTAGTTACTGGTGGCTGGGCTTTTGGTTGATGGTTAGAGGAGAGTGTTCAGGTGGTGGAGGGACTCGGGCCGTTGCTAGGGGAGGACACCGGGATGCGCCAGGCCCGCAGGCCGTAGTTGCGCGCCCAGAGGAGGGCGCCCGTGCGAGGATCGCGGCGCCACGGTCGGTAGATGAACAGCCCTTCTGGTTTGGGCGGATTGGGCGGGTTGACAGTCATGGGTGTGGTTTCCGTGGCGAACGAGAAATGACTGACGGGAGAGTATGGTATGATAATCGAACAATCAAGGAACAAATACGGTTTATGTTCTTTTGGATCGTTTCGTGCTCAATGAGTGACCGCCGAAAGGCGGCCGGGCGCCGTTTCGCTACCAGCCCCTCCCGTCCATGCCCCTCGACCCGCAAACCCTCGGCGCCCGGCTTCGCCAAGCCCGGGAGAACCGCGGCCTCAGCCAGCAGAAGGTTGCCGAGGCCCTCAAGGTGCCCCGTCCGGCCGTTTCCCTGATGGAGTCCGGTGAGCGTGCCGTCACGACCCTGGAACTCTCCCGGCTGGCGGATCTCTACGGCCGTGACGTCGTGGATTTTTTCGGCGAACGGGTGGTCGGCGGCATGGACCCGGCCTCGGGGGATACCCTCTGGGCGGAGGGCGCGTTGGTGCTGCCCCGGATGCTGCCCGACATCCCCCGGGCCGACCCGGCGGCCATCGAGCAGGTGAACCGCCACCTTGACCTCTGCCAGGAGGGTTTTGCCCTGGAGGAACTCCTCGGCACGGGAATGCGCCGCGACGGTCCTCCGGCCTACCAGCCGCGGCCGCCGCGCAACACCGCGGAAGCCGTCGTCCAAGGCGCCCAGGTGGCCGGCGAGGAGCGCCGCCGCCTCGGGTTGGGCAACCTGCCGCTGGCCGACCTGCCCGGCTTGCTCACCGCGCAGGGGGTCTGGGCGTGTGGCGCCCGGCTGCCCGACGGCGTGTCCGGGCTGTTCCTGAGCCATGCTGCCCTGGGGGTGGCCGTGCTCGTCAACAGCGGACACGGCCGGGCACGACGCCGCTTTTCCTACGCCCACGAATACGCGCACGTCCTGCTCGACCGCGAGCGGCGGGCGACCATCTCTTCAAGCGACAACCACGCGGACCTGGTCGAGAAGCGCGCCAACGCCTTTGCGGCCGCCTTCCTGCTGCCGCCGAGCGGGGTGGAGGAAGCCTTGCGCGCCCGCGGCAAGGGGCAATCCAGCCGCCACGAGCAGCCCATCCTTGACGTCGCCACGGAGGACGGTCACTTCGACGCGCTGCTGCGTCCTCCCTCCGGGTCCCAGACCATCGCCTACCAGGACGTGGCCATCCTCGCGCATCGCTTCGGCGTCAGCTACCAAGCGGCCACCCACCGCTTGCGCAGCCTGGACCTGCTCACCCGGCCCCAACACGATTTTCTGCTCGACCAGGTCACCCACGGCCGATCCTACCTCAAAATGCTCGCGCTCTGGGAAGACCTGGAAGGGATGACCTCCGAGGAGGAGAGCGGCCGGGAACTACGCAACCAGGTGCTCAGTTTGGCCATCGAGGCTTACCGGCGCGAGGAGATCTCCCGGGGCCGGCTGCTGGAGATCGCCGTCAAGCTCGGTCTATCCAGCCCGCAGGTCGCCGCCCTGGCGGAGGCTGCCAGGGGAACCGGGGAATGACCTTGGGCAGACCGGGAGCAGGGGAGGGGGAACGAAGGCCAAACCGAGGATGTGATGCCGGACGGGGAAACGCCACGCGAGCCGTCGGTCGAGGAGGTTCTCGTCGCGGACACCTCCGTGCTGGTCAACTTCCTGGCGGCGGACCGGGTGGCCCTGCTCGGTGCCTACGCCATGCGACGGCCCTGCCGCCTGCTCATCACTGAGCATGTGGAGGGTGAGGTCAGTGCGCAGTATCCAGAGCAATCCAGCCGGCTGCGGGACGCCTTGAGGGCGAGGGTGCTGGCGGTCGTCGCGGTGGACCGGCCGGAGGAGCTGGAAACCTTCGCGCGCCTGGGGGTCGGCAGCCGGCTGGGACGGGGGGAACGTTCGGCCATCGCCGTGGCCGTCCACCGGGGCTACGCCCTGGCCATCGACGACCGGCGAGCGCGCCGCGATGCCCTGGCGTTCGCGGCTGGCCTGCGCGTTGTCAGCACCCAGGATCTGGTCGTCGGGATGATCCGGGCAGGGGTGTTCGACGTCGTGGCGGCCGATGCCCTCAAGGCTGAATGGGAGAGTCGGCACCGTTTTCGGCTCCGCATCGAAAGTTTTGCGGACTTACTCTGAAAGCCAAATGAGCGCTCCGTCCTACCACCAGATGCCCATGTCAGCAGGACGAGCACCCGGAGTTTCTGACCGACAATCAGATGAGTACAAGCTGCCTATGTCAACGGTGGCTTCGTCCAGGAAGGGCTCCGGTTTGACGGTCCTGTCGCTGCTGGCCAGGGCGTAACAACCCTGGGCGGCTGGGCTGCTCGCGTCCTCCACCGGAACACGCGTCTCACCGGATGGCTGGAGGAGGAATAGCCGCTGATGGTGGAGTCCGGTGCACAGAAGTCCTGTTGCCAGGACTAAACTGTGAATCAGCAAGAGAATATCCCCCGACGGAGCCGTCACGTATGCTGGAAACGTGACTGTCGGGAAAAGTGGTCCACTACGCTCCCCAAGGGCTATCGCGCCCACGTCACGTCGTCATCCCGGCCTCGCGTGCGGAGATCGCACGCTCGCTGGGACTGCCCGCCACCTAAGGCGGACGCCGGGGGCTGTTAACCTTCCCCGGCACTTTTTATTAACCCCGTGCACCCTTGCTCAGGAATGCAGAAAGCATTGCGGTTCAGGCTTTTTGGGCTCGTAAGCCCGCTCGGTTTTGACGGGTAAGACGCGAACGTCAG
>CAXTFX010000053.1:1465-14637 GCA_964243185.1 uncultured Chthoniobacterales bacterium | reverse complement strand
GTCCTACGGCGACCAACGCCGGCTGGAAATCGTCCGGGCCTTGGCGACAAAGCCTAAACTACTGCTGCTGGACGAGCCCGCCGCCGGAATGAACCCGACTGAAAAAGAGGAGCTCACCGGGCTGATCCGCTCCGTTCGCGACCGTTTCGAGATCGCCATCCTGCTCGTCGAACACGACATGCGCGTGGTAATGAGCATTTGTGAGCACATCTTCGTGCTCGACCACGGGGTCAAAATCGCGGACGGCACGCCCGCGGAGGTCCGCGCGAACCCCCAGGTCATCGAAGCCTACCTTGGTGAGCAGCCGGCCCAGACCTGAATGCCCACGCAACCCCCGAAACACACAAAAAAGAGAACACATTCTTCCCGGTTTTAGGTGTCCTTGCCTGTGTTCCGTGGGCACCTCCCTTTTCCATGCTAGAACTTGAGAACCTCGAAGTCGGCTACGGCTCTATCACCGCGCTGCACGGCGTGTCGTTGAAGGTGGCCCAAGGTGACATCGTCACGCTCATCGGGGCCAACGGCGCGGGGAAATCCACGACCCTGCGTGCCATCTCCGGGTTGCTCCGGCCGCGCGCCGGGAGCATCCGTTACGGGGGCGCAGACATCGCCGGCCTGCCGCCGCACGCCATCGTCGGCCGGGGGTTATCGCACGTTCCCGAGGGGCGAATGGTCTTTGCAAATCTCACCGTGTTGGAAAACCTACGCATGGGCGCCTACCGGCTCACGAAAACCGCCGCGCGCTGGGGACAGGATTTGGACTACATCTTCGGGATCTTTCCCCGGCTGAAGGAACGGGAGAAGCAGGCCGCTGGGACCCTCTCGGGGGGCGAACAGCAGATGCTGGCCATCGGGCGCGCGCTGACCGGGGAGCCGAAGTTTCTGATGTTGGACGAACCTTCCCTCGGCATCGCGCCGCTGTTGGTGAAGACGATTTTCGAGAAGATCGTCGAGATCAACCGCACGCTCGGAATCACGGTGCTGCTGGTCGAGCAGAACGCGAACCTGGCCCTGGAGGTGTCCCGCTACGGCTACGTTTTAGAAACGGGCCGGGTGATTTTGCAAGATGAATCCGCCGCGCTACGGGCCAACGAGCAGGTGCGCCAAGCCTACCTGGGGGCGGCGTGACGCATCCCTCCAAAGTTTACGAAAACCGGTCCTCCGTCCACGGGTCGGCCGTGTTGGAGTAGCCGCGCACCTCCCAGAAACCCAGCTTGTCCTCCGCCCGGAACTCAATGGCGCGGACGAACTTCGCGCCTTTCCACGCATACAGCTTCGGGATGATCACACGCGCAGGACCGCCGTGTTCCTTGGCGACCGGGTGACCGTCAAACTTCGTGGCGACGAGCACGTCGTCATCCAGACAATGTTCGAGGGCGACGTTGGTAGAATACCCGTCGTAACCCGTGAAGTAAACGAACCGGGCCTCCGGCCGCACCTTCACCAAGTCAGCCAACGTGAAAAACGCCACGCCGGTCCAGCGGCAATCGTATTTGCTCCACGTCGTGACGCAGTGGAAATCGCTGGTGTCCTCGAACTGCTCCAGCGCGTTGAGCCTGTCCCAACCCAGCGTCACGGGGTTTTCGACCAGGCCGCCGACCTTCAGCGTCCACTGGTCCAGCGGCACCTCGGGTTGGATTCCCAGGTCCAGCACGGGGAATCCGTTGGTGAGGTGCTGGCCCGGCGGCAGGCGTTCTTCGGAGCGAACGGTCGGCCGCTCTTTGCCGGCCATCTTGCGCGCCCAGCGTTCCTTACGCTCGATGATGGAAGGATTACTCATGGGGAAGAGAAAAGAGCCAGAAAGACGCGGGGGCACGAGGTCGTGAGGGGGAAGGGTTCGACCCTTTCCCTCGTTAGCTTTGCGCCTCTGGCGTTAGCGAAGATCGAAACCGGCTACTTGCTCTGCGCCCTCGCCCGCCGGGGGCCGTTCAACGCCTTGATCGCATCGCGCAACTCGGCGGCCTTCTCGTAGGCTTCCACGGCGATGGCCTTTTCCATCTCGCGTTGGAGCCGTTCGAGTTTGGAGGTCGGGCGCTTGGCGCGAATCTGGTCGCTCCACTCGGTGAGGAACGCGAGCTCCGGGCTCTTCTCAAGCATCTCTTCCTGGTCGTGCTCGTGGTAGAACTCGGTGATGCGGTCGCGGCCTTTGTCAATGAGGCGCAGGGCGGCGTCGAGCTTCTTCTTCTCCAACTCGATGGCGGCCCGCGCGCGGGTGTTCATCATCGTGACGTAGGGCACGAACTGCTCGAAGGCCCACGCGATGTCCTCGCGATCCGGTGCGGTGTGTTCCCGCACGAACTCGAACAGGTCGAGGTTGCGCTGGGTGTCGCGCACGACCCCGAAGTAGTCGTCCAACTGGAACAGGCTGAGATAGCGGTGGTAATACTGGACGCCCTCGGCCTGGAGATCGTTACAGTCGTCGGGCGACAGCGCGTAATCCTTGCCCTGGCGCTCGGCGGCACGGGCCCGGTTGCGGTGCCACGCCAGCAGGCTCTCGCAGCCTTTCGGGCGCTGGCCGTCGGGGCGGCCGGTGGTCTCCATCTGGATGAGGCCGAGGTCGAGCCGGAGTTGGATCTTTTCGGACCCATTGCGGCCGACGATCTTACGCACCTTGATCTGGCCGGGTTCGTGCGGCCATTCCTGTAGCATGTCGGTGAGGTCTAGGCTCATGTTCTTTTTCAAATTGGATTGGGAAAAGCAGGTTTCGGACTTACCGGGTTCAGGAGGGGCGGACGGCTTCGCCAGGGTTAAAAGGGGTCAAAAGGTCGCATCGGGCAGCGGGGGGTCCGGGCAACTCTGTCACGCCGCCGCGCCGACCAGCGCGGGGGGTTCGACGTGGGTCGGGGAGGGTTGTTCATATTCGGCCGGCGGCTCCATCGTCCCTTTATACTTCGGCGCCTCTTCCGTCACGCCGAAACCGTCCGTGGACAACTCTGCCACGCGCGTCAACTCGTCGTCCGTCAGCCTGGGGGAATCCGTCGCGGTGGCGAACTCGCGGAGTTGCGCCTCGTCGTAGATGTTCGGCAGGGTGGACGCGACGCGGTCATCGGCCAGGAGCCACTGGAGGGCGGCCTGGCCGAGCGTGCGGCCGGGGCCTTCGAGGAAGCGCAGGCGGGCCACCTTTTCCACCCCGTTGAGCAGCCAGGAGCGCGGACGGTGGCGGCGGTGGTCGTTCTCGGGAAAGACCGTGTCCGCCGTGTAGCGACCTTCCAGCATCCCGCTCGAGTGCGGCACGCGGACGAGAAACATCGTGTCCCGGTTCATGCGCTCGGCCGTCTCGTGGAGGGCGCGGCCGGGGTGCGGTTCCAGCAGGTTATAAATGTGCTGAACGCTCGTGACCGGGCGGCGCTCGATGGCCATTCGTCCCTCGTAAAGCCAGCCGATGGCCGGGCCCAGGGCGAAGCCGCCGTGGCGCACCTTGCCGGCGGCGATCAAGCGGTCGAGCGTTTCCCACGGCGCGTCGTCCTCCACCTCGGCCATGCCGATGTTGTGGAGCTGGAGCAGGTCAATCCGGTCCGTCCTGAGCCGACGGAGCGCGGCGTCCGTGGCGGCGACCAGGGCGTCGGCGGAGAAATCGTGCGGGATGGCGCGCTGGCCGCGGCGTTCGTCACCGCCGTGGTTGGCCACGTCATAACCCACCTTGGTGGCGATGACCACTCCGTCGCGGTTGTTCTTGGGGAACGCCTTGGCGAGGAGTTCCTCGGACAGCCCGTTGCCGTAGGTGTCGGCGGCGTCGAAGAGCGTGACGCCTAGATCAAAGGCCTTGTGCATCAACGAGACCGCTTCGCCTTCGGTGTAGTTGCCCCACCAGCCCGTCGAGACCGTCCACAAGCCGAAGCCGACGGCGCTCACCGTCAGATCGGTGTTCCGAAAAGTGCGGAATTCCATGCTGCCCTAATTTAGCGAGCGGACGGGGGGGTGCAAGAAAGCCCGCGCTCCGCGCGGAATGACGAATGACGAATGACCAATGACGAAGGAAGCTCGAAACCGGAACCTCCACTTGTTCGTTATCTCATTAGAGATTTCATTATGCCCGTTCACCCTGACACCGCCCTGCTCATCGTCGGACATGGCTCGACGGTGAATCCGGATTCGTCCGCCCCGAGCCTCGCCCACGCCCGGACCATCCGACGGCGGGAGATTTTTGGGGAGGTGGCCTGCTGTTTCTGGAAGGAAGAACCGTCCTTCCGCGACGCCTCGGCCGGGTTCCTGTTCGACCCGGAAACGATCCGGGAGGTGATCGTGGTGCCGAACTTTATCTCCGAAGGATATTTCACGCAGACGGTGATCCCCCGCGAGTTGCGCCTGGCCGGGCCGGAAACCATCCGCGAGGACCTCGGGGGGCAACGCTGGCGTTACCGGGAGCCCGTGGGCAACCACCCGGCCATGACCGAGCTTCTGCTCCAACGTGCCCGCGAGGCGGCGCCCGGCGTGCCCGAAGGCGAAACCAGCCTGCTGGTCGTCGGTCACGGCACGGGGCTGAACGATAACTCCGCGGTCGCGGCCAAGCAGCAGGTCGCCAATATCATGGCCCTAGACCGCTACGCGGCCGTCCTCAGCACCTACATGGAGGAGCCGCCGCTGATCGCCGACTGGGTCCGGCTCACCGACACGCCCAACGTGGTGGTGGTGCCCTTCTTCATCTCCGACGGGTTGCACTCCTACCAGGACATCCCCGTGCTCCTCGGCATCGAAGCCGAGCCGACCGCCGCCGCCAGCGAGCGGACGCGGCAGGGGCAGGTGTTCCTGGAGAACCCGAGGCGGTTGCACGGTCGCAACCTATACTACGCCAGCGCCATCGGCACGGAGGGGCGGTTCGCCGACGTGCTCGTCGAGCAGGCCGGGATCTGAGAACGATGGACCCGCTGCTGCCCGTGCCGGACGGTTCGCCGGTTTTGTTCGGGGAACTTTACGTCACGACCGGACTCGCCGCCGGCGGCGGCTACGAGCTGCGCCACCGCGCCGACGCCGGCCAGCCCGCGGAGACGCTCACCTGCCACGACGACCCGGAAGCGGCGGCTGGACTCTCCCTCCACGACGACGCCGGGAGCTACCGCCCGCTGAAAACCGCGCCCAACCTGCGCCGCGGCTGGCGGCTCGTCGTCGCGGACGCCGCGGGGCTGCGGTTGGCGCTGGAGGGCTTTTACCCCGGCCGCGGGGGGGCGTGGCGGCTGTTCCAGCAGAGGCGCCTCGAAACGACGCCGCTCCGCGAAACGCTCAACCGCCAAACCGGGATGTATCGCGTCACGGGCAAGCTCACCGAGGAGCAGGCGGACGCGCTCGTGGGCCGGTTCTGCCGTTCCGACGGCGGCTGTTTGCGGACGATCCTCTGGCGGCGAAACGCGGCGGGGGACGTGCCCGCCACGCCCCTGCCGCCCGAGAAGTTCGACCCCGCGCACGACCAGACCGGGCGCGGGGAAGCCGGCGTCGTTCCCCTGCTCTGCCAGGAAGCTTGCAACCTGCTCGTGGCCGAGGCGGGCCGGGCGGTCAGAGGCGCGGTGCCAGCCCGACCGCCGGGACGCCCACGCCCCCGGCCGGGCCGTGCGGGGAAGGGTGCGACCTGCCCCCCCGCGCCGCTCCGGCTCACAGCGCCAGCCGTCGGAACACCTCGTCCAGGGGCAGTTGCAGGCCGATGAGGAAGTCGCCGAACTCCGCGTATTCCGTGCTCACGGGGTCGAAGCGCATCTCGTAAACGATGCTCTTGATGTCCTGCGTGCTCTTGCTGAAGAGCGTTACCCCCCACTCGCTCTCGTCCAACCCCGTGGAGCCGCTGATGATCTGCTTGATCCGGCCGGCGTAGGTTCGGCCGACGCGGGCGTGGCCGGCCATGAGCCGTTTGCGCTCCTCGAAGGGCAGCCGATACCAGTTCTGGGTGTCGCCCCGGCGCTTGTTCATCGGGTAGAAGCACACCACCGGCCAGTCGGGCAGCGGCGGGTAGAGCCGCCACTCGCCGTAGTGCTTCATGCGGGTGCGAAACTCCTCCAGGGCGGCGGTCCACTCGGGGGTGTCGGGGGTGAGTTTGCGTTCGCCGGCCAGGGTCTCGGCGGCGTAGTCGGCCTCGGTCGTGGTGTATTCGGAAAGTTCCGTCAGCGAAAGGTAGGAGGCGGCCGGCTCCAGCACGTCGGGGCCGAGGGAGAGGGTCAGGCGTTTCTCGTAGAAGTTGGCCGTCTGGAGGTCGGGCGTTTGGAGGATGAAGCCGAGGTCGGCCTTGGGCGTGACCATCGCGCAGGTGACGAGCTGGGTGTCGGGCTCGGCGCGGATCTCCTGGACCAGCCGGGAGAGGTCGGTCTTGGCCTCGCGCTGCTCGTCCGGGCTGAGGAGGCGCCAGGGGCCGTGCTCGACGCGGTAGAACAGGTGGAGCAGGTGCCGGCCCTCGGCGGGGATGACGGGGTCGAAGGCGCGGTGCTCGGCGGGAATCGTCATGGGGAAAGGTAGGTTTTCAGGCCGCCCGTTGCCAGCAGAGAAAGCGGGCGTTCGCCGTGCTGCCCATCGCTCGAATCACGGCCTCGTGGTCGAAGCCGGGGAGTTGCCCGAGGCGCTCGGACAACGCCCGCTCCCCGGTGGCGCCCTGGGGGATGAGGCAGCCGCCGGACGCGCCCAGGAGCGCCCAGAAAACGTCTGGCGCAAAGGGGCCGTCATCTGTGGTCAAGATCTCCACGCGCTGGAGGTCCTCCCACGCGACCTGCTCGGTCCGGCCGTCGGGGCGTTCACAAAGCACCCCGGTGGTTGAGAGGTGAACCACGATGCGGCATTCCGGCTCGCGCGGCTCCGGCGGCGGGAAACGCTCGGGGTGCGCGATCCGTTCCTCGA
Organism: uncultured Chthoniobacterales bacterium; assembly: GCA_964243185.1. Classification (GTDB taxonomy): domain Bacteria; phylum Verrucomicrobiota; class Verrucomicrobiia; order Chthoniobacterales; family SZAS-18; genus CAXTFX01. The sequence goes on along the minus strand of CAXTFX010000053.1, from coordinate 7,827 downwards.
TGCGGCCCAGGATGCGACGCACCTGCCAGAACGTCACCGCCCGCATCACGACGAAGGCGGCGGCCACGGCCAGGAGCGCAACGAGAGCCGCCGGATGCTGCATCCCCGGAGAATAGCACGGCCCCGGTGAACGGAGGATTCACCGGGGCCGTGCGGCCGAAGGATCCAGGCGTGGGTTACACGTCAGACCCGCTGGTCCGCCGCGGCGTCATCGGACAGGGTGTTGTCCTTGGTTTCCCGGATGAACAACGTGCCGATGATCAGCGTCATCACCGCGACGATGATGGGATACCACAGGCCATAGTAGATGTTGCCGTTGGCCGCCACGAGCGCGAAGGCAATCGTCGGCAGGAACCCGCCGAACCAGCCGTTGCCGATGTGGTAGGGCAGGGACATGGAGGTGTAGCGGATGCGGGTCGGGAACATCTCCACCAGCATGGCGGCGATGGGGCCATAGACCATCGTCACGTAGAGCACCAGCAGCGTGAGCAGGCTGACCAGGAGCGGCTTGTTCATGCGGGACTCGTCGGCGGCGGCCGGGTAGCCGGCGGTCTTGAGCGCGGCGCCGAGTTCCTTGGCGAAGGCGGCGTTCTTCGTCTTGAAGTCCGCCGCGGAGAGGCCGCCGCCCTCGAAGCTGTTGACCACCTTGTCGCCGATCTTGACGGAGGCGACCGTGCCGGGCGCGGCTTTCTCGATGGCGTAGGAAACCGAGTTGCGCGCCAGGGCGGCGGTGGCCACGTCGCCGGAGCCGGCGAAATTGGGCTTGTTCGGGTTGGCGAACAGCTCGAACTGGAAGTGCGTGGAAGCCGGGTCGGCGACGACGGTGGCGGGGGACTTGGCCTGCGCCTCGGCCAGCGCCGGGTTGGCGGCGTTGGTGATGGCCTTGAAGATCGGGAAGTAGGTCAGCGCCGCCAGCAGACAGCCGGCCATGATGATAGGCTTGCGGCCGATGCGGTCCGACAACGTGCCGAAGATGACGAAGAACGGCGTGCCGATGAGCAAGGACAGGGCGAGGAGGATGTTAGCCGTTTTCGGCACGACCTTGAGGGTCTGGGTCAGGAAGTAGAGGGCGTAGAACTGGCCCGTATACCAGACGACGGCCTGACCGGCGGCGAGGCCGAAAAGGGCGAGCAGGACGATCTTCAGGTTGCTCCACTGGCCGAAGGATTCGGTCAGCGGCGACTTGGAGCCTTTGCCGTGGGCTTTCATCTCGGCGAAGACCGGCGATTCGTTGAGCTTGAGGCGGATGTAAAGGGAAACGCCCAGCAGCAGCACGGACACCAGGAACGGGATGCGCCAGCCCCAGTCCTGGAACTTGTCCTCGGAGATCTTCGGGTCCGCGTCCAGGTAGGTGCGCGCGCCGAGGATGACCAGCAGCGACAGGAACAAACCCATCGTGGCGGTGGTCTGAATCCACGAGGTGTAGGCGCCGCGCTTGCCCTCCGGGGCGTGCTCGGCGACGTAGGTGGCCGCGCCGCCGTATTCGCCGCCGAGGGCGAGGCCCTGGATCAAGCGCAACGCGATCAGGATGGTGGGCGCGACCCAGCCGATGCCGTATTGTTGAAACCACGCGTAGCCGGGCAGGCAGCCGACGATGAACGTCGAGAGGCCCATCAGCACGATGGTGACGAGGAAGGTGTATTTGCGGCCGACGAGGTCGCCGATGCGCCCGAAGACCAGCGCGCCGAAGGGCCGCACCGCAAAACCGGCGGCGAAGGCCAGCAGCGCGAAGATGAATTGCGAAGTCTCGTTCAGCCCCGAGAAGAATTGCTTGCCGATGATGGCCGCCAGCGAGCCGTAGAGGTAGAAGTCATACCACTCGAACACCGTGCCCAGGGAGGAGGCGAAGATGACGAGCTTGTGGTTGGTGCCCAGCACCGCCGGGCTGGAGCCGGAGGGCGTGCCCCGGACGGTAGCGTGGGAGAGGGAGGTGGAGTTATCCATGACGGTTAGCGGCGACCTTCTTCCCGGAGGGGGAGCAGCGGGGCTTGAGGGTGTCCGGCGCAAGGACTTAGAACAAGTCCGAAGCGCGGGGTGGGGGTGGGGGTGGAACGCATGAGCGCGAGAGTAAGCGGGCCGGCCGTTGCCGCGAAGAGAAAAGAGATGGAAACGGGGGAATTTTTCCCCCTGGGCGGTCCCTAGCGTTTTTTCGGTGTCGGCGCGGGCGGCGGGGTGGGAGCCGTCGGGGGCGTCGGCGCGCCCAGGGGCGGGGGCGTTTCGCTGGTCAGGGCCGCGGCGCGCGCGGGGCGGTCGGGGTCGAAGACGATGGTCTTCACGAACTGCGGCTCTTTGAACTGCCCCCGGTCCACCCGCCAGCTCTCGTAGGCCCAGCGCAGGGCCGTCACGTCCAGGAGCCCGCTGCCGCTGCTCTGCTGGATGCCGATGCGCTCCACCAACCCGTTGTCGCTCCAAGTGACGACCAGGGTGGTGCGACCGCGCAGGGCCTTAGCGCGGGCGGCGTCGGGGTAGGGCGGGTCGGGCGTGCCGGCCGTCGGCAGCAAGGCCCCGCGCCGCAACGCCAGGGCGCGCTGCTCCTCCGGGTCGAGCTTGAACTCGAGCTCCTGCTCGTAGGTGCCCGTGACCGGTTTGCCCCCGAGCGTGGCGGGCCGAAAGGTCCACCCCCGGAGCGCCGGGTCGGACGCCACCTGGTCGAGCAGCAGGCTGCCGGAGCCGGAAAGGAGCGACGATTCTACGACGCGCCCGGTTTCGTCCACCGTCAGGAGCACGCGCAGGATGCCGGTGATGTGGTTGAGCCTGGCCAGTTCCGGGTAGGACAGCGGCGGACGATCGAGCGGCTTCGGCGGCAGGTAGCCAAGCGGGGGGGTGGGCGCCACGGGCGGTGGCGGGGGCTGGGCGCCGGCCGGGCGGGGGGCGGCCAGAACCGTGGCGAGGAACAGGAGGACGGCGAGGCGGCGAGTCAGGGGCATAACCACGGGGAAGCGGGGCGCACGGTAGAAGCCGCCCCTCCCCGTCGCAAGGCCGGGGCGGAGGCGCGAAATTTTCCCGCCCGGCAGGAGCGCGCGGCCGGGGGGGCGCACGATTTGAGGGTCAGCTATGATCACCGCACCCGATGAAATCGCCCCGGTCTTGAAGTCCTTGATTGAGACCTGCAAGGACGGCCAGGAAGGCTTCCGCACCGCCGCCGAAGGCATCGAAGGCGACGAGCGCCTGACCAGCTTCCTGCACTCCTGCTCCGAGCAGCGCGGCCGGTTCGTAGCCGAGCTCGAAGAGGAGATGCGTAAGCTGGGGGATTTTTCCACTGAAAGCTCCTCCATCGCCTCGTCCATCCACCGCGGCTGGATCAACCTCAAAGGCGCGCTGACGGGCAAGAATTCTCACTCCATCCTCGCCGAGTGTGAACGCGGGGAAGATTCCGCCCTCAAGGAATACCAAAAAGCGCTCGACGCCGGCCTGCCGGTGCTGCTCGACGCCATCGTGGCCCGCCAGCGTCAGGAGATCGTGATCACGCACTCCGCGGTGCGCGAGGCGTATGAGTCCAACCCGGCCCCGAGCACCGGCGGGCTGGCCGACACGGTTTCCACGCGGGGTCGTGAGCTCGCCAGCTCCGCGGGGGACGCGCTTTCCACGGCGAAGAACAAGACCGGGGACGCCATGCAGACCGGGGTTGATTACGTCCGCGCCAACCCGGTGCCGGTGATCCTGTCGGCCTTCGGCATCGGCTTGCTGGTGGCCGTGCTGATCCGGGCTTACCAACACCACGAGGAGGAGCAGCGTCCCGCCCGCCGGGTCGAGCGCGCGGTGGACCAGGCGGTGGAAGCCATTGACATCCGACCCTACGTGGTGCCCTTCGTCTGGCCCTTGGTCAAATATGTGCGGGACCGCTACTACGACTCGCAGAAAGCCGTGTCGAAAGCCTACGACCAATCCTCGAAGTCCGCTTCCAAAGCTTACAAGAAGTCCGCCGGCGCGGTTTCCGACGCGGTGGATGACGTCAAGGACATTGATTTCGAGAAACTCGGCAAGACCGCAGCCAAGAAGGTGAAGAGTCTATTCTAGCGGATTGGTCTCCCAAAACGTTGAGAGCACGGGCTGACGGTTTCGCCGTCCGCCCGTGTTGGCTCTGTCAGTCCACGGCACCCAACCCAGAGCCATCTTATGCGTAACATTTTGATTTACATTGCCATCCTGCTCCTGGTCGTGTGGGGATTCGGTGCCTTCATGCACCTCGCCGGAAGCTTGATCCACTTTGCGTTGGTGCTCGCGGTGATCCTGTTGGTGCTGCACTTCCTGCGCGGCAACCGCTCGGTTTGAGTGATCAGCTCGGGGACGAGGGGGCGCCGGCGCGTCCCGAAGGGTAAGCCCCTGCGGTTCGGGGTGGCGCGGAGGGCGGGGATGAGGCAGGTTAACCGTCCGGTCAAGTCCGGCCGCCTTGCCGTCACTCCCGCCGCCGGCCGCGTTGATGAACGGGGCTGCACCGTTAGGTGGGGTGCGTCGGGTGCCGGCTTTGGGAGCGTATCCGTCGGCCGCCTCCTTCCTTCTTTCCTCGCCATGTGGATCGTTCGCCTCGCCCTCCGCCGGCCCTACACCTTCACGGTGATGAGCATTCTCGTCTTCGTGCTCGGGGCGTTGAGCATCGTCTCCTCGCCCAAGGACATTTTCCCCAAGATTGACATCCCGGTCGTCTCCGTCATCTGGAGCTACACGGGCATCTCGCCGGACGACATGGAGAAACGGATCATCACGATCTCCGAGCGGGCGATGACGACGACCGTCGCCGGCATCGAGCACATGGAAAGTCAGTCGCTCAACGGCGTCGGCGTCATCAAAATCTACTTCCAGCCCAACGTCACGATCTCCAGCGCCGTCGCGCAGGTCACCTCCATCCAACAGACCATCCTGCGCGTGCTGCCACCGGGCATCACGCCCCCGCTCATCATCCAATACGCGGCGGACTCCGTGCCCGTGCTCCAGCTCGCGGTGAAGTCTGACACCCAGCCGGAAAACGTCCTCTACGACCAGGCGCTCAACTTCATCCGCCAGCCGTTGGCCACCGTCCAGGGCGCCTCCATCCCGCTGCCCTACGGCGGCAAGCCGCGGCAGATCATGGTGGACATTGACTCCCAGGCCCTCTACGCCAAGGGGCTCTCGCCCAACGACGTCACCAACGCCCTCAACGCGCAGAACCTCTTCCTGCCCGCGGGCACGGCCAAGTTCGGCGACCGCGAATACCTCATCAAGGTCAACTCCTCGCCGGACGTCGTCGCCGCCTTCAACGACCTGCCGGTGAAGGTGGTCAACGGCGCCGTCGTTTACATGCGCGACGTCGCACAGATCCACGACGGCTACGCGGTCCAGAGCAACATCGTCCGCCAGAACGGCGTCCGCTCCGCCCTGTTGTCCGTCCTCAAGAGCGGCGGCGCCTCCACACTGGACATCGTCCAGCGCGTCAAGGCCCGACTGCCGCAGGTCCGCGCCGGCCTCGCGCCGGGGTTGGAGGTCAACGAGATTTTCGACCAGTCCGTGTTCGTGACCAACGCCGTCCAGGGCGTCGTCAAGGAGGCCGTCATCGCCGCTTGCCTCACCGCGACGATGATCCTGATCTTCCTCGGCTCCTGGCGCTCGACGTTGATCATCGCGGTGTCCATCCCGCTGTCCATCCTCATCTCCCTGCTGCTGCTGGACGCCCTGGGCTACTCCATCAACACCATGACCCTGGGCGGCCTGTCCCTGGCCGTCGGCATCCTGGTGGACGACGCCACCGTGGAGCTGGAGAACATGCACCGCAACCTCGGCCTGCCCAACCACCCGCCGCTGACCAAGGCCATCCTCGACGGCGCCCAGCAGATCGCCGTGCCGGCGTTCGTTTCCACGTTGTCCATCTGCATCGTCTTCGTCTCGGTCGTCTTCCTGACCGGGCCGGCCAAGTTCCTGTTCGTGCCGCTGGCCCTGGCCGTGGTCTTCGCCATGATGGCCAGTTACTTCCTCTCGCGGACGCTGGTGCCGGTGATGGTGCACTACCTCCTCGGCGCGGAAGTGGACCTTTACCGGGAAGAAGCCGAACACGAGGGTGGAAAAGACCGTTCGCCCGCGCGAGAAGACCGTTCGTTCGCAAACGACGGTCATTCGTCCCCAAACGGTAAGCCTTCGCGCGCGCACGAAAGCCTTTCGTCCGCGCACGAAGACGATCCTCGCGCACACGAAGATCATTCGTCCACGCACGAAGACCCTTCGCGCGCGCACGATGACGCTGCTCGCGCACGAGAAGACGCTTCGCGCGCTCACGAAAACCCTTCTCGCGCGCACGAAAAGCCTTCCGGCGGAAAACCGGCCCCGAAGAAGGACTTCGTCTGGCGCTTCCACGAGAAGTTCAACGTCCGCTTCGAGCGCTTCCGCGCCCGCTA
>CAXTFX010000053.1:0-1365 GCA_964243185.1 uncultured Chthoniobacterales bacterium | reverse complement strand
TCTGGCGCTTCCACGAGAAGTTCAACGTCCGCTTCGAGCGCTTCCGCGCCCGCTACCACGGCGCCCTGGATTGGTCATTGGACCACCGGCCGCTGGTCGTCGCGGGCTTTTCCGCGCTGTTCCTCGTTTCCCTGTGCCTGGTCCCCTTCATCGGCCGGGACTTCTTCCCGCAGGTGGACGCCGGCCAGTTCCGGCTCCACGTCCGCACCGCCTCGGGCCTGCGTATCGAGGAGGTTGAACGGGTCTTCGGGCAGGTGGAGGACTACATCCGGCAGGTCATCCCCAAGGAGGAGGTCAAGCTCGTGCTGGATAACTTCGGCCTCCCGGTCGGCGGCGTGAACCTCGCCTTCTCCGACTCCGCCACCATCGGCTCGCAGGACGGCGAAATCCTCGTCGCCCTGGACGAAAAGAAGCACGGCCCCACGGCCGGCTACGTGAAGCGCCTGCGCCGCGAGCTGCCCACGCGCTTCCCTGGCGTGACCTTCTACTTCCAGCCGGCGGACATCGTTTCCCAAATCCTGAACTTCGGCCTGCCCGCGCCCATTGACGTGCAGGTCACCGGCCCCGGCCGCAACGCCCCGGACAACTACAAGCTCACGCTCGAACTCGCCGGCCGCATCGCCCGGGTCAACGGCGCCGTGGACACCAACATCCACCAGGTCCTCGACAACCCGCAGATCAACGTCAACGTGGATCGCCAGCGCGCCTTGGAGATTGGCCTGACGCAGTCGGACGTGGCCAATTCGCTGCTCATCTCGCTGTCCTCCAGCGGCCAGACCGCGCGCAACTACTGGGTCAACCCGGCCAACGGCGTCAACTACCTCGTCGCCGTCCAGACCCCGCAATACCAGGTCGCCTCGCTCAACGACCTCAACAACACGCCCATCGTCGTCCCCAACCAGCCCGGTGGTCAGCCGCAGTTGTTGTCCAACCTCGCCGAAACCAAGCGCGACATTGCCCCCGTGGTCATCAACCACTACAACATCCAGCCCGCCTACGACATCTACGCCGACGCCCAGGACCGCGACCTCGGCGGCGTGTCCGGGGACATTGACAAGCTCATCGCCGAATACCAGCCCAGGCCGCCGGGGTTCTTCGCCGGCCTGCTGGCCAAGTTCAAAGGCGGCGACCAGAAGCCCGCCGCCCCGCCGAAGGACGACAACAAAGCCAAGCTGCCCAAGGGCAGCGAGATCACCGTGCGCGGGCAGGTCCAGAGCATGAACACGGCGTTCACCAAGCTCGGCTTCGGCATCGTCTTCGCCATCCTGCTCGTCTACCTGCTCATGGTGGTGAACTTCCAGAGTTGGCTGGACCCGCTGGTCATCATCATGGCCCTGCCCGGCGCCCTGTCGGGCATCCTGTGGA
>CAXTFX010000052.1:0-14659 GCA_964243185.1 uncultured Chthoniobacterales bacterium | reverse complement strand
GCCCCCTTCGATTAACTCTCCACGGGTGCACACCTTAGAACGATGTTAGTATTAACCTTCGCGGTGGACATATTCATTTGTATGTAGCTTATGTCCACTTGTTTGGGTATATCTCCACTTTGTTTGCTTGGCAGCCTTGGCATCTAGATGGCTTACACTTTCCTCGTGAACAATGATCAAGGAGGAACATCTGCTTGCCCTGGGCAGACTCCTTCGGACGCCGACCGACCCTGGGTAGCCCAAGGCTTGTCCGAAGATCTGGAAATATCTGTTCGTCTGCGAATCCCGCCGTTGCTCCTTGCGGCTATTGTGGACCAGATCACAAAGTCGTTGTGGGACTTAGACCTTGAGAGACCGCGTGCCTTTCTGTGTGTCAAACCCGAAACGGCCGCGAAGATGATGAACGTAAGCGGGCGGCAGCTCAAACGCTATGTCGATGAAGGTAAGATTGAAGTCACCGACTTGGGCACCAAATGTAAACGGATTCGCCTTGTAGAGATTGAACGGTTCGTTAAGGAACATACCCGTAAGCAGTCATCAATCAATTCAGCCACACGTCCGAGCGGCAAAGAACCCACATCTTCCTCGACTCCAGTAGTGCGTCAAGCGACCGAAAAAGCTGCTCCGAACGTCGCGCCGAATCGGTCCCTAACGGTGCTTGTCCAACAACGGAAGATTCAGGATGTGAGCCACGGCAAACGGAAGCCACGGCGGCGCAAAAGCCTCAACATTCTGGACACAAAGTAAAGCTCCCTGGCTGTTTGGTGAGGAAGGCGGCGAGTGTCAACCCGACGGCATGATTCCGAAGAACTCCTCGCCGGCCGCGCGGGGCTGAACGTTGTGGTAGTTGCTGCGGCAGATCGCCGGAGAGTTACCCATGCGGTAGCTGACTTCATGGTAGTTCTCCATCAGGGCGCACTGGTAACTGCCGTAGGAGTGCCGGAGCCCGTTCCGTTTCCAGCGCCCCGTCGCTCCCTCTGTGATCCCGTCAATGGTTTCCACCGTGGGAGCCAAAAAACCGGTTCTGATCAGCCGTTGCGTCTCGTCCTCAGGCCGGTCCTCCGCGATGACCGGTCCCCGCGCCCCCAGCCATGGGGCCAGCCACGCCTGGAGGTTCTCGGCCATGGGCACCAGCCGCTTGATGCCGTTTTTGGCCACCTCCGCCCACACCACGATGTGCCCCAGTGTCCAGTTAATGTCCTCCCAGAACACGCGACGGGTGCGGTCCTCCTTGCGGTTGGAGAGTTCCTCGGTGCGCACGCCCGCAAAGCCGCCGATGAGCACCCAGGGCTTCCAATCAGGGGAGACGGCGGCAATCAGGGCGCGCATTTCTGCCGGGGTGAAGATTTCGATCTCCCCAGCAATCTCCCGGGCCTTGGGCACCAGTTCGGCCTCGGTCTTGCGCTCCCGGTCTAGGTCCTTGGAGAGCTGGGCAAAGCGGAAGAAGGTCACCACGCTGTCCACGATGTTGTTGCGCCGGCGCGCACCCACGTCGAAGTCGTCCGCCCAGCTCTGGATGGCGGTGGCTGGAAGCGTGCCGATGGGCACCGGGAAGGCGTCGGCGAACTCGCCCACGTCAAAGCGCAAGGCGCGCAGGTAGCGGGCCGAGAGCTTTTCGGCCCCGCGGCCCTGGCGCTCCTTGGCCGCGATGAACTCGGCGAAGATCTCGGGCACCGGGCGACCTGCTGCCCGCTGGTGCTGGCGGATGAAGTCCAGCAGCGGAAACGAGCCGAGAAGAGCCCGAGCTTCTCTCCACTCCCCAGCCACGGTGTGCAACGGCACGTTCAATCCCTCCAGGGCACCCCGAGCCGCGACGTAGTCCTCCCGTTCCCAAGGAGCCATTCCCAATTCTGTGGCCGGCTTTCCGGCGATCCGTTCCGCCAAAGCCTTCGCTTCGACCCTGATCTCGTCCAGGTGCATCCGGGTGATGCGGATTCGCTCGCCTGCGACGGTGTGGTCGATGACGTAGCGACCATCGGCATACTGCGTCACCGGGATGATGACCTTGCCGAAGTCCAGACGCAGAGGCTTCTTGCCGCGACTTGGTGCCACCAGATGGTCACGCATTGACTCGCTTTCTGCCCCGTCCGCGGGGCGCAGGGGCCGGACGAAAGCCTCCGCCTCACGTTGGAGCTTCTCCAAGTTCTGGCTCCGGGCGCGCAGCCGACGCCCACCGTGCCGTTCGTCAAAGCAGTAGGAGCCATCGGGGAGTTGTTTGACCCGGAACGTGAGGGGTGGAAGCTCCCAAACCAGAGCCGTGTGAATTTTTGCCATCGGATTTGACCAAAGCTTGGTCAAATTATTGACTGATGGCACGTTTATGTCACGCGATTTGGCCAGAATCCATTTGGACCTTGCATAACAAGGACTTAGATGGTGCTCGGGGGGGGACTCGAACCCCCATGCCTTGCGGCATGCGCCCCTCAAACGCACGTGTCTGCCATTTCACCACCCGAGCTGAAATCCCGCACGAACCGACCCACCGCGCGCCAAGGGTCCGGGCCGCACGGGGAGATATTGTTAACCCGACGGGTCCGGGGCGCAAGTGAACTTCTCCCATTGGCGGCCCGGCACGAAACGGGCTACTCCTCCCGCTCGTCCCGGACCCGATGCGACCTGTCGCCAAACTTCCCGTTCCTCCCGTCGAGGGCCGCCGCTGGCTCAAAGCCGACCTGCACCTGCACACGGCCGAGGACCCCTGCGACGTCGTGGAACCGCCAGCCGACGAACTGCTGGACCTCGCCGCGGCCCGCGGGTTTCACGTCCTGGCCGTCACCCTGCACGGGGCCGTCCTCGACCGGCCGGACTTGGCGGCGCGCGCCCGCGCACGGGGCTTGCTCCTCGTGCCCGGGGCGGAACTGCGGTTGGAGGGGGCGGACGTGGTCGTCCTGAACCTCTCGGCTGCGGAGGCTGCCGGGACCCGCACCTTCGCCGACCTGCGCCGGCTGCGGGCGCGACGCGGAGGCTCCCTGTTCGTCCTCGCGCCGCACCCGTTCTACCGCCTGGGCGGGTCCATCGGCCGGGCCCGGCTGGAGGCGAACCGGGATTGCTTTGACGCGGTGGAGCTTTGCCACTTGCCGGTGCCCCTGCCGGCGCCGTGGAACCCCAACGCCGCCGCCGCCCGCTTCGCCCGCCGTCACGGGTTGCCGCTGGTGGGGACCTCCGACGCGCACCGCCGGAGCGGTTTCGGGGCGCACTACTCCCTGGTGGGGTTGGCGGCCACGGCCGAGCCGAGCGTGGAAGCCTTGTTCGCGGCCCTGCGCGCGGGGCACGTCCGCCCGGTGCGGCCGGCGGGGGGACTCCGGCACTTTCTTAATGTGCTGTGGTTTATCTTCGTGCTCCATCCCTGGCTGAAACGCCGCCGCCGGCAGAAGACCCGTGAAAGCGCGGCCGGGGCGATTTCCTTTTGCCCATCGCGGTCGGCTCCCTAAGTTCCCGGCCCGTCCGCCTCCCGCCATGAACTCCCGGTGCCACCCGTTTTTCTTCCGTTCCGTCGCTCCGTCCGTGGCCGTCCTGGTCCTCCTGTCCGGCTGCCCGAAGGACGCGGACCGCCCGAAGCCGGCCACGGACACCGCGGCGGCCACGAAGAAGCCCGACCCGGCCGCGGCCAAGAAAAAGCCGCCCGTGACGACCCTGCGCGACCAGAACGGGGACACGGCGTTCCTGGCGTTCCTCGGCCGGTTGCGCCGGGCCGTGGCGGCGCACGACGCGGAAACCGTGGCGGCGATGATGACGGCGGACTTCGGCTACCTCCTGGAGCCGACCGTCGAGGACCCGGGGGAGGGTCGTGGCGTTTTTGCCCACTGGGACCGGGCCAACGTCTGGCCCGAGTTGCAGTTGGTTTTGAACGAACGCTTCGTGCCCTCGGGCAGTTCCTACATGGTGGCCCCCCCGGAATTCGCCGTGCAGGCGGAGAACTACCACGGCTACCGCGCCGGCCTGCAACTGGTCAACGGCGGGTGGAAGTTCGCCTACTTCGTGAAAAGTTAACGCAAGCGCCCCTCCCGCCGCGACGCATCAAGGCGTCGCCAACAGCTTTTCCACGGCGGCTTCAAGCCCGTCTTCAGCGTCGAAGTCCGCCACCTTGCCGCCTTTGTCCACCAGCCAGGCCCGCGGGATGGCCCGGATGCCGTAGCGGGAGGAAACGGCGTTCTCCCAGCGTTTGCCGTCAAAGTATTGCGGCCAGGGCAGGGCCTTGGCGGCGGTGAACTTGGTCAGGGCTTCCTTGTTCGCGTCCAGAGAGATGCCCACGATCTCGAAGCCGCGGCCGTGGAGTTTATCGTAGGTCGCCTTCAGCTCGGGCAACTTCTGCACGCACGGGCCGCACCACGTCGCCCAGAAGTCCACCAGCACGACCTTGCCGCGCAGCTTGCCCAGGTCGAACTCCCGGCCGTCCACGGCGGTAAACTTCAGATCCAGCCCCCGCTCGCGCACCTCGGCCAGGGCCACCTGCGAACCGGCCTCCGCGGCGACCTCCGGGTCTTTGCTGCCGGCGAGCTCCCTGAACTTGGGACCCACCGCGGCGGGGTCGCGGGCGACCAGGAGCTTGGCGCGGATGAGCCGCGCGCCGTCGCGGCGGGCATCGTCCGGGAAGCGTTTTTCAAAGTCCGCCGCGCGGGCGTCCACGGCCTCGGGCGTCGGGGCGTCGGGGGCATGGTGCGCGATCAACTCGGCGTCCAGGTTGAGGAGGGAAAACAGGGCGTCCGCCCGCACGGGGGCGGGCGCGTCCTCCGCGGCGCCGATCTCGCGCAGGGCGCCCAGCATCTCCGCTTCGCCCGGCGCTTCGCGGTTCTCGTCCACGTTCGCCAGGGCGCTGGCGATCTGGAGCCGCAGGAGGCGGGCCTCGTGGCGGCGGGGGTCTTGGGGGTAACGTTGCACGAACTCCGCGCAGGCCGCCTCCAGCCCGCGGGCGTCGCGCAGGGTGCCCTCCTCGGAAGCCTGCTCGCCCTGGTCCAGGGCGGTTTTCAACTCGTCAATTCGCGCCCGCAGCTTGTCCGCGGTGTCGAACCGGGCCAAGTCCTCCGTCGCGGGCTTCGCGCGGGCATCGGCGGGGGCCGTCGGGGCGGGTTTCTCCTGCGCCCGGAGGCTCCCGGGGAGGAGAATCGCGGCCGCCCCGCACGCCAGGAGCGGAAGGGTCGTGCGGGTAGGGAGGGGGGTCATGGTGGCGAACTATGGCCGCGGAGCCCGCGCGCCGCGAGCGCGTCGGCCGAAAAATCGTTGGCCCGCGTTCCCCTTTGCGCTTTGCTTGCCCCCTCCCCCATGAAAAAACCTCTCCGCGTCGGCATGATCGGCTACAACTTCATGGGCAAGGCCCACTCGAACGCTTGGCGGCAGGTGGGACGCTTCTTCGACCTGCCCGCGGACGTGGAGATGCGCACGGTCTGCGGACGCAACCGGGAGAAGGTCGAAGCCGCCGCGGCAACCCTCGGCTGGGCGCGGGCCGCGACGGACTGGCGCACCGTCGTCGAGGACCCGGAGATTGACCTCGTTGACATCACCACGCCCAACGACTCCCACGCCGAGATCGCCCTGGCCGCGGCGGCGGCCGGCAAGGCGGTCCTCTGCGAGAAACCCCTGGGGATGAACGTCCCCGAGTGCGAGCGGATGGTCGCCGCGGTGGAGCGGGCCGGCGTGCCGAACCTGGTTTGCCACAACTACCGGCGCATCCCGGCCATCGCCCTGGCCAAGCGCATGATCGAGCGCGGCGACCTGGGCGACCGGATCTATCACTACCGCGCCCGCTACGCGCAGGACTGGATCGCCGACCCGAGTTTCCCGCTCGTCTGGCGTTTGCAGGCCGACGTTGCCGGCAGCGGCGCCCACGGCGACATCAACGCGCACATCATTGACCTGGGCCGGTATTTAGTCGGCGAGTTCAGGGAAGTTTGCGGAACGATGGAAACGTTCATCAAAGAACGCCCCTTGCTCGATGACGTCGGCGAGGGTCTATCCGCGAAAGGCGGGCAAACGCAGGGCGAAGTCACCGTTGACGAGGCCGTTTCGTTCGTCGGCCGTTTCCAGAACGGGGCGTTGGCCAACCTCGAAGCCACGCGCTTCGCCTACGGTCGTAAGAACCACATCGCGTTGGAGATCAACGGCAGCAGAGGTTCGCTCGCCTTCAACTTTGAAGACATGAACCGGCTCCAATACTATGACGCCGCCGGCCCGGAGGACACGCGGGGCTTCCGCGATATCCTAGTCACCGAACCGAACCATCCCTTCGTCGGAAACTGGTGGCCGCCCGGACACCTCATCGGCTACGAGCATACGTTCGTGCATACGTTCGCTGACTTCATCAAAGCCATCGTCAACGGCCACGGCGAACACCCCTCCTTCCGCGACGGCATGGAAAACGAGCGCGTGTTGAGCGCCGTGCAGGACAGCGCCCGCGAACGGCGTTGGGTCAGTTTGTAAATAGCCCCCTGAGGTATGCCCACGAAACACACGAAAAGACACGAAAAGCAGAAGGATTTCCTCTCTCCTTTTCGTGTCATTTCGTGTGTTTCGTGGGCAGTTCCTCACCCTTTGATATGGATCCACGTTTAGAAAATCAATTCGCCGTCGTCACCGGCGCCGGCCGGGGCATCGGGCACGCCATCGCCGTGCGCCTGGCCGCCGAGGGTGCCACCGTCGCCGCCATTTCCCGCACGGAGGCCAACGCCGCGCGCACGGCCGACGAGATCAATGCCACCCGCCCCGGCGCCGCCCGCGCCTACGCCGTTGATGCCGGCGACCACGAAGCCGTCCTGGCCCTGGGTAAACGCATCACGGGCGACTTCCCGCGCGTGGACGTCCTCGTCAACAACGCCGGGCTCACCCGCGACGGCCTTTCCATGCGGATGTCCGGGGAGGATTGGGACGTGGTCCTGGACACGAACCTCAAGGGTGCGTTTTTCTTCATCCAGGCCTTCCAGCGCGCGATGCTGCGCCAACGCTCCGGCCGCATCATCAACATCTCCAGCGTCGCCGGCCTGACCGGCAACGCGGGCCAGGCCAACTACGCCGCCTCCAAGGCCGGCCTGCTCGGGTTGACCAAGTCGCTGGCCCGCGAACTGGCCAGCCGTAACATCACCGTCAACGCCGTCGCCCCTGGCTTCATCACCACGGACATGACCGGGGTGCTGTCGGAGGAAGTGAAAAAATCCGTCGTCCAGAACGTTCCCTTGGGCCGCTTCGGCAAGCCCGAGGACATCGCCGCCGCCGTGGCCTTCCTCGCCAGCCCGGAGGCGGCATACATCACCGGGCAAACGCTCACGGTGGATGGCGGAATGGTGATGTGAACCGGCTACGCCGGTGAATCTCAAATCCCAAGCGCCAAATCCCAAAGGAAGACGGAGAAGCTCGGAAGTCCGGCAAATTGGGCAAGGGACCGAGTTCCCCATTGCCGTCTCTTCCCAGCTACCTGACTTTGGTGCCGACCCTTTGGAATTTGGGGCTTGGGATTTGAGATTTACCGGCGTAGCCGGTCCCATGCGCTTGTTCCTCCTCCGCCACGCCGACGCCGAGCCCGACGCCCTGACCGACGCCGAGCGCGCCCTGACCGAACTCGGGCGTGAGCAGGCCGCGCGGGTGGGCGAGTTCTGCCGGCGCCACGCGTTGCGGCCGGACCTCATCCTGTCGAGCCCGTTCCGGCGGGCGTTGGAAACGGCGCGGCCCGTGGCCGCGGCGATTGGCGCGGAGTGTGTCGTGGAAGGGTTCCTCGCCAGCGGGATGCGCCCGGAGGACGCCCTCCGGGAGTTGACGGCCTACCGTTGGGCGCACGGGGTGATGCTCGTCGGCCACCAGCCGGACCTGGGGTGGCTGGCCGCGTCGCTGATCGGGCTGCCGCGGGCGGAAAGTTTCAGCGTGCCGAAGGCTTCCCTGACCGTTATTGAGGTCAGCTTCCTGGCGCCGGGCGGCGGCAAGTTGAAATACACCTTGCCCCCGCAGTTGATGGGTTGAAGGCGGGCGGAAGGCAAGAGATGAACGATGGAAGGTGATCTTTCCCGACCGCCCGGCCCCGACCGTGCCTGCGGGGGACCCCTTGCCTGTCGCCTCCGTCACCTCAACTTCAGCTCCGCCACGCGCGCGGCGACCGCCTGCGGGCCGCTCCGCATCAGCGCCTCGCCGACGAGCACGGCATCCGCGCCGGCTTCCCGGGCGCGGCGGCTGTCGGCGGCCGTGCGGATGCCGCTCTCGCTGATGAGGATGGTGCCGGCGGGCACCTCCTCGGCGAGCCGTTCCGTGGTGTTGAGATCCACCGTGAAGGTTCGCAGGTCGCGGTTGTTGATGCCGATGATTTCCGCGTCGGCCTCCAGCGCCGCGTCGAGCTCGGCGAGCGTGTGCACCTCCACCAGGGCGTCGAGCTGGCAGGCGCGGGCCGTTTCCAACAGGAACCCCAACCGCTCCGGGGTCAACGCGGCGACGATGAGCAACACGGCGTCCGCCCCCGCCGCGCCGGCCTCGTGGATTTGCACCTCGTCAATGACGAAATCCTTGCGCAGCACGGGCAGCCCCACGGCCGCGCGCACTTCCCGGAGGTGGTCGAGGTGGCCCTGAAAAAACCGGGGGTCCGTGAGCACGGAGATCGCGTCCGCCCCGGCCGCCTCGTAGCGGCGGGCGATCTCCGCCGGCTCGAAGGGGCCCGTCGCGATCAGCCCGGCCGAGGGGGAGGCGCGCTTGACCTCCGCGATGAGCCGGAGCGAGGTCGGGTCTCCCTCCCGGTCAAGGGCACGCGCGAAGCTGCAAAATTCGTTGCGCGCCAGGGCTACCCGTTTGAGCTCCGCGCGGTGAGGCGCCAGGGCGGCGACTTCTTCCACCTTGGCTTGAAGGATGACGGCGAGTCGGTCGGGAACGTGGGCGGGGAAAGTGCCGGAGGAAAGGTGCATCGCAGGCGACCAGCCTAGCGGGGTTGCCGGCCGGGTGTAAAGGACCCCGCCGGCAGAAAAAAGTCTTGCGGAGCGCGGCCCGGCTGGTTAATGGTGCGGTCCGTTTTTCTGAACGGATACGCGGGTGTAGCTCAGTGGTAGAGCATCTCGTTGCCAACGAGAATGTCGAGGGTTCGAGTCCCTTCACCCGCTTGCCCCCCAAGCGTCTCAGGCACAGGGTGGTCAGGGTTCCTAGATTGGCTCTCCCCTTCATTCCGCCGTCCAGCCGCCGTCAATGGCCAGCGCTGCGCCCGTGACGGAGGCGCCGGCCGCCGAGCACAGGAACAGCGCCAGCGCGGCGATCTCCCCGACGGTGACGAACCGCTTCGTCGGCTGCTTGGCGAGGAGGACGTGGCGCACGACTTCCTCCCGCGGGATGCCGTGGACGCGCGCCTGTTCCTCGATCTGCCCTTCCACGAGCGGCGTGTGGACGTAGCCCGGGCAGATGGCGTTGCAGGTGATGCCCGCCGGCGCCGTTTCCAGGGCGACGGTCTTGGTGAAGCCGACCAACCCGTGCTTGGCGGCGACGTAGGCGCTCTTGAAGGGCGAGGCGACGAGCCCGTGGGCGGAGGCGAGGTTGACGATCCGACCCCAGCCCCGCGCCCGCATCCCGGGCAGGGCGGCTTTCGTCGTGTAAAAGGCGGACGACAAATTGAGCGCGAGGATGGTTTCCCACCGTTCGGCCGGGAAATCCTCCACGGGTGAAACGAACTGCACGCCGGCGTTGTTGACGAGGATGTCCACGCCCCCGCCACCGCCGAACTCCGCGGCGGCGTGCGCCATCATGGCGCCGATCTCGGTCGGCCGGGTGAGGTCCGCGGGGTGGAAGCCGACCCGCACACCGTGTTCCTCCGCCAACCCGGCGCGGAGTTGCTCGATGCGCGCGGCGTCACCGAAGCCGTTGAGGATCACGTTGCAACCCGCCCCGGCCAGGGCGCGGGCGATGCCCTCGCCGATGCCGGAGGTGGAGCCGGTGACGAGGGCGACTTTCCCGGCGAGCGACTGGGGGGCGGTCATGGCCGGATAGACTGGTTGTTTGTCCGCAGATTACGCAGATTAACGCAGATTATTAAGGCAAGGGTTCAGAGTGACGCCTACAGGGTGGCCCCCCTTTTTCACCCCACAAGAAATCTGCGTTAATCTGCGTGATCTGCGGACAAAATCCGCGTGGTTTACTCCGCGATGTTCCGCCCGCGGGTGTCCGGCGCGAAGAGCGATCCGACGACGAACGTCATCAGCGCGATGGTGATGGGATACCACAGCCCGTTGTAAATCCCACCCGTGAACAGGACGATGGCGGAGGAGATCAACGGCTGGAACCCGCCGAACCAGCCGCTGGCGATGTGGTAGGGCAACGAGAGCGACGTGTAGCGGATGCGCGTCGGGAAGAGCTCCACCAGGAACGACGCCAGCGGGGAGTAAACCAGCGTCGCCATCACGACGAGCAGGGTCAGCAGGGCGATGACGACCGGCCGGTTGATGGCCGACGGGTCGGCGTAGCGCACCTTGCCGTCCGCGGAGGTCGGGATCGTGGTCTTGGAGTATTCTGTCTTGCCGAGCGCCGTGTCGTAGGCGGCCTTGTCGAAGCCCGTGAGCGTCTGGTCGCCGATGGTGGTGACCAGCGGGGCGTCGCCGCGTGCCGGCTGGGTAGAGAACGGGATGCCCTTGCCGTTCAGGTAAGTCCGCACCGCGTTGGTCGGGGTGTCCGCGCGCTTGATGCTGACGATCTGCTTCGCGGCGTCAACGAAGGCGGCCCCGGTCAGGGAAACGACGTTGCCGACATGCTCCGTGGTGTAGAGCGTCACGGGCGTGGCCTCCACGGCGCGGACCAGCGCTGGGTTCGTGTTGCGCGTGATGGCCTTGAAGATGGGCATCAAAGCTAACGCCCCGACCAGGCAGCCGCCGCAGATGAGGTATTTGCGCGCCGTGTGGTCGCTGACCCAGCCCCAGACGTAGTAGAACGGCATCCCCAGCGCGAGCGCGGTGCCGACGAGGAGGGAGGTCTCGTTGGGAGAGACTTTCAACACCGTGGTCAGAAAGTAAAAGGCGTAGAACTGGCCGGTATACCAGATCACCGTCATGCCGGCGGTGGAGCCGAACAGGGCGATGAGCACCAGCTTGAGGTTCGCCCAGTTGCCGAAGGACTCCGAGATCGGCGCCTTGGAGTTCTTGCCGTGCGCCTTCATCTCCTGGTAGATGGGCGACTCGTTGAGCTTGAGGCGGATATAGACGGAAACCCCGACCAGCACCGTGGACACCAGGAACGGGATACGCCAGCCGTAGCTCGTGAAGTCTGCCGGGGCCATGTAGAAGCGCAACGGCCCGATGATGAGCAGGGACAGGAAGAAGCCCGCGGTCACGGTCATCTGGATCCAGGACGTGTCCCGCCCGCGCCGGTTGGCCGGGGAATGCTCCGCGACATACACGACCGCCCCGCCGTATTCGCCGCCGAGCGCGAGCCCCTGGACCATCCGCAGGACCAGGAGCAGCGCCGGCGCGATCCAGCCCGACAAGCCCCAGCCCTCGAACTGCTTGAACGTCGGCAGCACGCCCACCAGCGCCGTGGCGACGCCCATGCACAGGATGGTCACCAGGAACGTGTATTTGCGCCCGACCATGTCTCCGATCCGCCCGAACACCAGCGCCCCCAACGGCCGCACCGCGAAGCCGACCCCGAACAGGGCGAGGGACGACAGGAACCCGGCCGTCTCGTTCCCCGGCGGGAAGAACAGCACGCCGAAGGTCGAGGCCAGCGCGCCGTAGATGTAGAAGTCATACCACTCGAAGACCGACCCGAGGGAGGACGCGAAGATGACCAGCCAGTGCTTGGTCTCCAGGCGCGCGGGCCCGGGACTGGCGGGGAGGTTGACGGCGGCGGGCGCCGCGGTGGTGGCGAGTTGCGGGGAGGAGTTGTTCATCAGGGGGAGGGGGAGCTTGGCCGGGATGAGGTTCGCGCCGAAACGGGCGCGGGAATGGCGATTCCACCCGAAACCCGGGGATTAATCCAGCTTGAAAATCAACGCGCGCGGCTCGGTCATTTCTGCCATCGCGTAGGCGACGCCCTCCCGGCCGAACCCGGAGTCCTTCACGCCGCCGTAGGGCATGTTCTCCACCCGGAACGTCGGCACCTGGTTGACCAGCACGCCGCCGACCTCCAGCCGGTCGAACGCCCGCCACGCCAGCCGCACGTCGCGGGTGAACACGCCGGCCTGCAAGCCGTAGCGGGAGGCGTTCACCCGGTCCAGGGCCTCGTCAAATTCGTCGTAGGCCGCCAGCACCGCCACGGGGCCGAAGACCTCCTCGCAGGACAACTTGGCGTCGCCCGGCACGTCCTCGAGCAGGATCGGCGGCAGCACGCGGTCCTCCCGGCGCGGGTGCAAGTCCGTCAGCAGTTTCGCGCCGCCCTTCAGGGCCTCGTCCGTCCACGCCAGCACCCGGTCGCGCGCGGCCGGATCAACCAGCGGGCCGACGGTCACGGCGCGGTCGCGGGGGTCGCCGGTGCGAATCTTCTCGCGCGTGTGCGCCAACAGCGCGGCCTTGAACTCGTCATAGATGCCCCCCTGGACCAGGATGCGCTGCACCGAGATGCACGACTGGCCCGCGTAGCCGAACGCGCCGTGGGCGACCAGGGGAACGGCCGCGCGCCAGTCCGCGTCCGCGTGGACCACGGCCGCCGCGTTGCCGCCCAGTTCGAGCGCGACCCGCGCCCGGCCGGCGCGGCTTTTCAGCGACCAGCCTACCGGCGCCGAGCCGGTGAACGAGATCATCTGGATGCGCCCGGAGGCCAGCAGCGGGTCCAGCAGCCCGGGCGGCTCGGCCGGGACGAAGTTGACCTGCCCGGGCGTCATGCCGGCGTCCAGGAGGATTTCCGTTAAGAGGAACGCCGCGCCGGGCGTGCGCGGGGAGGGCTTCAGTAGCACCGCGTTCCCCGTCGCCAGGGCCGGTGCAAGCTTGTGGGCGACGAGGTTGGCCGGAAAGTTAAACGGCGTGATCGCCAGGATGACACCCACCGGGAACCGCCGCACCAACCCGGCGTGGCCGACCCCGGCGGGCGAGGCGTCCATCGCCAGCGTTTCGTCCCCGCGGACCCCGGCGCGGGCGGCCTCGGCGGCGAAGAGGAACGTCTGCCGCGTGCGCTCGACCTCCGCCTCGGCCAGCGTCACCGGCTTGCCCGCTTCCGCGACGATCCGCTCGGCCAGCTCCCCGGCGCGGTCCGCGAGCCGGTGCGCCACGCGCAGCAGCAGGCTCGAACGGTCAAACGCGCTCTGGCGGCGGGTCGTCCCGAAGGCGCGTTCGGCGACGTCCAGCGCGGCGTCGAGTTCCGGGGCGCCCGCGACGTGGAAGCGGGCCGCCGGCTCCCCGGTGAACGGGTCCCACACGGGGTCCACGCGGGAGGTTTCCACGCGGCGCTCCCCGATGAGGAGGGGGTAAACGGGAATTTGGGGGGTGTTCATAAAGTTCTTCAAAAGGTCACGATCTGGCGCATCGCCCGCCCGTCCGCCAAGCGGTCGAACGCCGCGTTCACGTCCGGCAGCGGCAGCCGGTCGCTCAACAGTTTGTCCACCGGCAGCCGGCCCTGCTGGTAGAGGGCGATGTAACGGGGAATGTCCCGCGCCGGCACGCCGGAGCCGATGTAGGAGCCGCGCAGCGTCTTCTCCCCGCCGACGAGGTCCACCGGCGGCAGGGGGAAACGGTGTTCCGGGTTCGGCAACCCCGCCGTCACCGTGGTCCCGCCGCGCCGGGTCGCCGCGAAGGCGCTCTCCAGCGCGCGGACGCTGCCGGCCATCTCGAAGGCGAAATCCACTCCGCCGGCCGTGCGTTCCCGGATTTCCGCCGCGGCCTCGGGTCCGGCGGGCACGGCGTCCGTCGCCCCCAGGGTCCGCGCGAACTCCAGCCGCTCCGGGTTGAGGTCCACCGCCACGACCTGCCGCGCGCCGACCAGCCGCGCGGCCAGGAGCGCGTTCAGGCCCACCCCGCCCAGGCCGAACACCGCCACCGCCGTCCCCGCCGGCACCCGCGCGGTGTTCACCACGGCGCCTACGCCCGTCAGCACCGCGCAGCCGAACAGCGCCGCCTCCGCGCTCGGCAGGCTGCCGTCCACCTTCACGAGCGAGCGCCGGGAAACCGTCGCGAACTCCGCGAACGCCGACACGCCCAGGTGGTGGTTCAACGGCTCGCCCGCCGGCACGCGGAACAGCCGCCGCGCCCCGCCCAGGAGGGTCCCCGCCGTGTTCGCCGCCGCGCCGGGCTCGCACAGCGCCGGGCGGCCCTCCATGCACGGCAAACAGCCCCCGCAGGACGGCACGAAGACCATCACGACGTGGTCGTCCGGCTTCAGGTCATGGACGCCCGGCCCGGTCGCCACGACGCGCCCCGCCGCCTCGTGACCCAGCACCATCGGCGTCGGCCGCGGCCGGTCGCCGTTGATCACGCTCAGGTCCGAATGGCACAACCCGGCGGCGTGCACCTTGACCAGGACCTCGCCGGGCCCCGGCGGGCGCAGGTCCACGTCCACGACCCGCAGCGGCCGGGAGTCGGCGTAGGGTCGGGGCAGACCGACGTGTTCCAGCAGGGCGGCCTTCATGGGCGGGGGAAACGGACCAAGGTGGAATCGCGCCTTCCCGCCCCGGCGCGCCGCCGGACCGGCGCGGAATTTTCTCCCCCACCGGGGCGGGCGTCCCCCCTCTGCCTCAGCGCGCCGACTCCGCGGGGGCCGCCGACGCCGACGCCGGGGACGGCCCCCGGCCGAGCGC